>NZ_BBSK01000017.1:0-41044 GCF_001319805.1 Burkholderia sp. E168m22 | reverse complement strand
GCTCGCACCGGTCACGGGCCTCGTCTCCACGGTCACCGGCGCACTCGGCGGCGCAGCAGGCGGCGGCGGCAGCCCGCTCGCACCGGTCACGGGCCTCGTCTCCACGGTCACCGGCGCGCTCGGCGGCGCAACGGGCGGTACCAGCGGCGGCCCGCTCGCGCCGGTCACGGGTCTCCTCGGCGCAGTCACGGGCGCCCTCGGCGGCGCAACGGGTGGCGCAGGCGGCAGCAGCCCGCTCGCCCCGGTGACGAACGCCGTCTCCACGGTGACGAGCACGGTCGGCGTACCGGCACTGAGCGGCGGCACGGGTGCCGTCACGAACTCGGGCGCGTCGTCGAATCCGCTTGCGCCCGTCACGTCGCTGATCGGCGGCCTGCTCGGCGGCACGCACGGCAAGTAATCCGACATCCATTCATCGAAAAGACAGCGAGGAGTCCATCATGTCCCAGCAACGTTCCATCCCGACGGTCGCCCTGCGCCAGTGGCGCGCGCCCCTCACCGCCTTCGCCGCGGCGTGCCTGCTGGCCGCCTGCGGCGGTGGCGGCGTCAGCTCGCCGCCGACCAGCAGCAACGACAACAACAACCCGAGCACGAGCGGCACGTCCGGCACGAGCGGTACCAGCGGCTCGTCGACCGGCACCAAGGGTGTCATCAGCACGGTCGGCCAGACGGCCACCGACCTCGGCAGCACGGTCGGCAACATCAGCCTGCCGGGCCTCGGCGACGGCGTGACGAAGGGCGTCGGCAGCACGCTGTCCAGCACCGGCACGATCGTCGGCGCGGCAGCCGATGCGGTGAGCAACGGGCTGGGACAGATCGGCTCGACGAAGGACCCGGTCGGCACCACGGTTGCCGGTCTCGGCAACGTCGTCGGCGCAACCAGCAACACGGTGTCCGGCCTGAGCTCGACGATCAAGGCGCTGGGCACGGGCCCGCTGGCACCGCTCGCGCCGGTCACGACGCCGGTCGGCACCGTGCTCGACACGGTCGCCAACGGCCTGACGGCCGCCGGCACGACGATCGGCTCGACGCTGTCGTCGGGCGCCGTGCAGCAGGTCACGCAACCGATCAGCTCGGCGATCACGCCGCTCGTGATCACCGCCGGCCAGGTCACGCAGCAGGTCGGCACGACGACCGGCCTCGGCCAACCCGTCTCGGGGCTGCTCGGCCAGATCGGCGGCGCCATCAGCTCGGCCGGCAAGCAGGTCGGCGGCACGTCGAGCCAGCCGCTCGTCGGCGACGTCGGCCAGCTCGTGACCGCGGTCGGCAACACCGTGACCAACGCGGGCGGCCTCGTCAACCCGAACGGCCCGAATGGCGCGGCACCGATCCCCGGCCTGATCACGAGCCTCGTCGGCGGTTCGACGGCAACCGTCCAGAACGGCTCGTCGTCGGGCTCCGGTTCGACGAACCCGCTCGGCGGCCTGCTGTCGGGTCTCGGCTCGACGCCGCTCGGCTCGCTCACGGGCGCCCTCGGCGGCGCAACGGGCGGCTCGGGCAGCGGCCCGCTCGCGCCGGTGACCGGCCTCGTCTCCACGGTGACCGGCGCACTGGGTGGCGCGGCAGGCGGCAGCAGCGGTCCGCTGGCACCCGTCACGAATCTCGTGTCGACGGTGACGGGCACGCTCGGCGGCGCAACAGGTGGCGCAGGCAGTGCAAACCCTCTCGCGCCCGTCACCGGTTTGCTGAATACTGTCACCGGAGCTGTTGGCGGTGCAGCGGGGTCCGGGGGTTCGAGCCCGCTGGCGCCGGTCACGTCGCTGGTCGGCAGCGTGTCGGGTACGGCATCGTCGGGCAGCGGTTCGACGGGCCTGCTGGCACCGGTCACGGGGTTGCTGGGTACGCTGGGTAGCGTTGGCAAGTAAGGAGGACGGTCGCGTCATCGCAGCCGGAGCGAATGGCGCGGCCGTACAAACACAACCGGCATGGCGGCACGCGGCGCGCGACATCCAGGTGTCGCGCGCCGGCATTACAAAGAAGATGAAAAGCAAGGCCTACGAGGAAGAACAATGAAATCCAGACTCGACAGATGGATGATGCTGCTCGCCATCGCGGCGGCAGGCACGGCACAGGCACAAACGCGCGTCGGCGGTAACCCGCTCGACTCCCTTCCCCAGATCAACGCACCGAAGACGGGCCCGAACGTCACCGTTCAGGTCGCGCCGCAGGCGCCGCAATTGCAGGAGCTTCTGTCGCGGCACCTGACGCCGAAGACGTTCCAGGTCGAAGGTGTGAAGTCGGTACCGTTCGAGGAAATCACACGCCGCTTCACGCCGCTCGTCGGCAAGGACATCACGATCGGCGAGCTGATCGAAACCGCCAACGGCGTGACGAAGCTGTACCAGGAGCGCGGCTACGCGCTGTCGTTCGCGTTCGTTCCCGCGCAGACGTTCGAGGACGGCGTCGTGCGCATCACGGTGGTCGAAGGCTATGTGTCGGACGTCAAGGTCACCGGCAAACCCGGCGCGATGGAACCGAAGATTCGCGCGATTGCCGCGCACATCACGGCCGACCGACCGCTGCGCCGCGCGACGTTCGAGCGCTACGTGAACACGTTCGGCCTGCTGCCCGGCCTCACGGTGAAGGCGAATGTCCCGCCGCCGCAAACCACCGACGGCGCGACGACGCTCGAGCTCGCGGTCGATCGCAAGCCGTTCAACGTCAGCACGGGTATCGACTTCAACCACCCGGGCGTCCAGGGCCTCATCACCGCGACCGAAAACGGCCTGACGCGATTCGGCGAGCAACTGAGCATCTCGGCGCTCGCGCCGCCGGGACGCGACAAGCAAACCTACTTCGCGTTCAGCGGCGCCCTGCCCGTCGGCAGCAGCGGCCTGATCACGCGACTCGACGCCAGCACGTATCGCGGCAAGCCGACCGACAACCCGGGGTTGCCGTCGTACGTCGAGCGGACGGTCAAGAACGAAAAACTCGGTCTTTCGGCCTCCTATCCGATCCTGTTGAACAATCAGCGCAGCCTGCTCGGCACCGTATCGGGCTATGCGTCGCACAACGAGGATCGCTACCAGAACCAGATCAACGGTGCGAGCCTCGATACGCGTTCTCAGGTTCGCGTGCTGCAGATGCAGCTCGACTACACGAGCGTCCAGCCGAAACAGGTACAGAAGCTGAGCGTCAACGTCGCGAAGGGGTTCAATATCCTCGGCGCGTCGAAAGCGCAGGACATTACCGTCGGTACGACGACGACCTCGGTGGACAGCCCGATCTCGCTGACCTTCGTTCGCACCGGCGCGACCTTCACGCAGACGAACGAATGGCCGTTCCGGATCGGCACGTCGGTTTCGGTGACCGGGCAATACAGTCCCGACTCGCTGCCGACGTCCGAACAGATCTCGTTCGGCTCGACCCGTTACGCGCTCGGCTACCAGCCGGGCGAAACGTCGGGCGACTCGGGCTGGGGGATGTCGCTGGAAGTCAACCGCGGCTTCACGCCGGGCTGGACGTATCTGAAATCGATCACGCCGTACATCGCATACGACATGGCGCGCGTGTATCTGCACTCGGGCACGCCGTCACCGAATCGCATGTCGTCGGTCGGCATCGGCGTGCGGCTCACGGACAGCCGCTACTACAGTCTCGACCTGAACGTCGCCAAACCGGTAGGCGATGCACCGGTCGAAAGCGCGTCACGCAGCCCACGCATCAACGCCGCGTTCTCCTATCAGCTCAACTGATCGGTCACCAAAGCCTCGAAACAGCCCGCATCACGCGGGCTGTTTCGATTAGAGTCCCCTCTATCAAACGTGGCGCACGGTTTCACGTATTCTGGCGAAGCTCGCAACATGCCCGCCCCATGCAGACGGGCGTGCGGGCGAATCGAACCGACATGCAAAACAAGGAGGATGACAATGATTCAACTGACTCGCCCGTTGCGTGCAATCGCCATTGCCGGCGCCCTGCTCGCGTGCGCAGCGCCCACCTTCGCGCAAGCCGACAGCCCCATCGGCATGTGGCAAACGATCGACGACAACACTCATCAACCGAAGGCACTCGTGCAGATCGCCGAGGACGGCGACGGCGCGCTGACCGGCAAGGTCGTCAAGGGCCTCGGCGCGAACGATACGCCCGATCGCCGCTGCACCGCGTGCACGGACGAGCGCAAGGATCAGCTCATCAAGGGCATGACGATCATCAAGGCGATGAAGAAGGACGGCGACCACTGGGACGGCGGCAACATTCTCGACCCGGAGAACGGCAAGGTCTACAAGTGCAAGATGACGCTTGAAGACGGTGGCCAGAAGCTCGTGGTGCGCGGCTACATCGGCGTGTCGCTGCTCGGTCGCTCACAGACCTGGGTTCGCCAGCAATAACGCACCACGCGCCAAAACGCGCGGCTCAATAAAAATCGGCCTGCGACAACGTCGTCAGGCCGATTTCTTTTGGTGCGCGCACAACGAAAAGCGATGGAATCACGCTGCGTGCTTCATTGCACCCGATGCATAGCTGCCTGGTGCACGATACGCGGGTGCTGCGTTGCTACGCGCCTCCGCCGCTTTCGATTGCGTGTGCTTGCGCATCCGCGCGGAGAGTTCATTGCACAGATTCATACCGGCTTCGCCATAAAGCTCACGCATCACATTCATCAGCGTGCCCGTTTCGTGCCACACCTTGAAGCGGCGATGGCATGTTTGATACGACGGGTAACGGCGCGGCATGGCCGACCAGGTTGCGCCGCTGTAGATCACCCAGAGCACCCCGTTCAGCACGGCCCGCGTATTGGCTAACGGCCGGCCGCGCAACTCGGTGCGCGGCTGCATTTCGGGCAGAAGCGGCGCGACGCAGCGCCATTCGTGGTCGGTCAAATCGCGATACGGTGTCATGGACATCTCCAGCCTTAATAACCATGACACCACAATATCGGCTCACCTCACCGATGAATATAAGACAAATCCGAAAATACCCGTAGATCGACTTAATTTAACCGAAATTGACGTTTAAATCCCGCCAATTACCCGAGCCCGCATCCACTCAGGTCAACGACGTATCGACGATGCGGCGCGGCGTTTCGAGATACTCCTTCGACTGCATCTCGACGATGCGCGAGACCGTACGCGCGAATTCGTTGGCCATCGGGCCTTCGACGTACAGGTCCTCGGCCGGCACCGCCGCGGACATCAGCAGCTTGACCTTGTGGTCGTACAGCACGTCGATGAGCCACGTGAAGCGGCGCGCTTCGGACGCCATCCGCGGCGACATCTGCGGCACCTCGGACAGCACGATCGCATGGAAGCGGCTCGCCAGTTCGAGGTAGTCGTTCTGCGAACGCGGGCCGCCGCACAGCGTCGCGAAATCGAACCACACGACGCCGTCCGCCTTGCGCAGCGCCTTCAGTTCGCGCTTCTCGATATGCAGGATCGGGCTCTCGTCGGGCACGGCCGCGAGCTTGCCGAATGCATGACGCAGTTCGCGATCGGCATCCGCGCCGAGCGGCGTGTGATACATCTTCACCTGCGCGAGCGTGCGCTGGCGATAATCGACCCCCGCATCGACGTTGAGCACGTCGAGCTTGTCCTTGATCAGCGCGATCGCCGGCAGCATGCGGTCGCGATGCAGGCCGTCCGGATACAGATCGTCGGGATCGTAATTCGACGTCATCACGAACTGCACGCCGTTGTTGAACAGACGATCGAGCAGGCGGTACAGGATCATCGCGTCGGCGATGTCCGACACGTGGAACTCGTCGAAACAGATCAGCCGGTAACGCTTCGCGATGCGTCGCGCGAGTTCGTCGAGCGGATCGGCCTGCCCTTTCAGTTCCTCGAGTTCGCGGTGCACTTCACGCATGAATTCGTGGAAATGCAGGCGCGTCTTGCGCTGCACGGGCACGACTGCGTAGAAGCTGTCCATCAGGAAGCTCTTGCCGCGACCGACACCGCCCCACATGTAGACGCCGCGCGGCAGGTCCGGGTGATTGATGAGCTTCTTGAACGCGTTCGAGCGGCGCGCCTTGTAGTCGACCCATTCGTCGAAGCAGCGCTGCAGGCGATCGACGGCCGCGCGCTGGGCGGGATCGGACTGATAGCCGCGCGTGGTCAGTTCGCGCGTGTAGTATTCGGTGACGTTCATCGGGGCAAACCGGAAAAAACAAAGGCGAGCGGGAAAAACCCGCCCGCCTTCGTCATGAGACGGTTGCGCCAGCCGATGGCCGGCCGGCGCTATACCGCGCTCAGCTGTTCAGCGAGCGCTTGTCGACCGCGAGCGCCGCTTCGCGCATCACTTCCGACATCGACGGGTGCGGATGGCAGATGCGGGCGATGTCTTCCGACGCCGCCTTGAATTCCATCGCGACCACGGCTTCCGCGATCAGGTCCGACGCGTTCGCGGCGATCACGTGCACGCCGAGCAGCTCGTCGGTCTTCGCATCCGCGATCATCTTCACGAAGCCGTCCGGCGCGTTCATGCCGAGCGCGCGGCCGTTGATCGAGAACGGGAACTTGCCCGTCTTGATCTCGCGGCCTTCCGCCTTCAGCTGCTGCTCCGTCTTGCCGACCCATGCGATTTCCGGGTACGTGTAGATCACCCACGGAATGCAGTTGTAGTCGATGTGCGGCTTCTGGCCGTCGATCACTTCCGCGACCAGCACGCCTTCGTCTTCCGCCTTGTGCGCGAGCATCGGGCCACGCACCACGTCGCCGATCGCGTACACGTTCGGCACCGCCGTGCGGCAGTGGTCGTCCACGTCGATGAAGCCACGCTCGTTCGCCTTCAGGCCGATGGCCTCGAGGCCGAGGTTGTCGGTGTTCGGCACGCGGCCGACCGACACGATCAGGCGGTCGGCGTCGAGCGTCTGCGCGTTGCCGTCCTTGTCCGTGTAGGCGATCGACACGCCGTCGGCGGTCGTCTTCACGTCGCCGATCTTCACGCCGAGATGGATGTCGAGGCCCTGCTTCTTGAACAGCTTGGCCGCTTCCTTCGCGAGCGCTTCGTCGGCTGCGCCGAGGAAGGCCGGCAGCGCTTCGAGCACCGTCACGTCGGCACCGAGGCGACGCCACACCGAGCCGAGCTCGAGGCCGATCACGCCCGCGCCGATCACGGCGAGCTTCTTCGGCACCGAGTCGAACGTCAGCGCACCTTCGTTGTCCGACACGATCTTGTTGTCGACCGGAATGTTCGGCAGGTGACGCGCCTTCGAGCCCGTCGCGATGATCACGTTCTTCGCGGTGACGACTTCGGTTTCACCCTCGCCGCTCACTTCGATCTGCACGCCGGCATCGGTCTTGCCGGTGAACTTGCCATGGCCCTTCAGCCAGGTGATCTTGTTCTTCTTGAACAGGAACTCGATCCCGCTCGTCATCTTCTCGACGATCGCATCCTTGCGGCCGAGCATCTTCGCGACGTCGATCTTCACGCCGTCGACCGTGATGCCGTGGTCGGCCAGGTGGTGCGACGTGTTCTCGAACTCTTCCGACGACGCGAGCAGCGCCTTCGACGGGATGCAACCGACGTTCAGGCAGGTGCCGCCGAGCTTCAGCGCGCCGGCCGGGTTCTTCCACTTCTCGATACAGGCAACGGTCTTGCCGAGCTGCGCGGCGCGAATCGCGGCGATGTAGCCGCCGGGGCCGGCGCCGATCACGACGACGTCAAATTCCTTGGACATGACAATCCTTTCTACTTGTACGCCCGCAGGTTCGCACGTGGGCGCGAACCTGCGGAACGGGTCGATGCGGTGAGACTCGGCTTACAGGTCGAGCAGCAGGCGGGCCGGATCTTCCAGCGCATCCTTCATCGCGACGAGCGACAGCACGGCTTCGCGGCCGTCGATGATGCGGTGGTCGTACGACAGCGCGAGGTAGTTGATCGGGCGGATCACGATCTGGCCGTTCTCGACGACCGGGCGCTCCTTCGTCGCGTGCACGCCGAGGATGGCCGACTGCGGCGGGTTGATGATCGGGGTCGACAGCATCGAGCCGAACACGCCGCCGTTCGAGATCGAGAACGTACCGCCCGTCATTTCCTCGATCGACAGCTTGCCGTCCTTCGCCTTCTGGCCGAATTCGGCGATCTTCTTCTCGATCTCGGCGAGGCTCAGTTGATCCGCGTTGCGCAGGATCGGCACGACCAGGCCGCGCGGCGAACCGACCGCGATACCGATGTCGAAGTAGCCGTGGTAGACGATGTCGTTACCGTCGATCGACGCGTTCACGAGCGGGAACTTCTTCAGCGCATGGACGGCCGCCTTCACGAAGAACGACATGAAGCCGAGCTTCACGCCGTGTTCCTTCTCGAACTTGTCCTTGTACTTGTTGCGCAGTTCCATGACCGGAGCCATGTTCACTTCGTTGAACGTCGTCAGGATCGCGTTGGTCTGCTGCGACTCGAGCAGACGCTCGGCGATACGCGCACGCAGGCGCGACATCGGCACGCGCTGTTCCGGACGGTCGTTCAGCCAGGTCGCTGCCGACGCCGGCACCTTCACTTCCGGCAGCGCCGGCTTCGCGGCGGCGGTCTTCGCCGGTGCGGCGGCCGGAGCGGCCTTCGGTGCGCTGCCCGCGGCCAGCGCGTCGCCCTTCGTGACGCGGCCATCGCGACCCGAACCTGCGACGTCGCCCGTCGACAGGCCCTTCTCGGCCAGCAGCTTCGCTGCGGCCGGCGATGCGGCGGCCGAGCTCGATGCCGTTGCGGCTGCCGGCTGAGCGGCCGGTGCGGCGGCGGCTGCAGGCGCGGCTGCCGGCTTGACTTCGGCGGCGCCTGCCGCTGCTTCGGCGGCACCTGCCTTCGCTTCGGTGTCGATCGTCGCGATGATCTGGTCGGCCACGACCGTGTCACCGTCGTTCTGCAGCACTTGCGCGAGCACGCCCGCTGCCGGCGCCGGCACTTCGAGGACGACCTTGTCGGTCTCGAGTTCGATCAGGATTTCGTCCTGCGCGACTGCTTCGCCCGGCTTCTTCTTCCACTGCAGCATGGTGGCTTCCGACACCGACTCCGACAACTGGGGGACTTTGACTTCTACGATAGCCATGTGATTTTCCTGGATGCTTAATCTGGGGTATGACGAGGTTCGTGCGATTCCTTCGGCCGGTGCGGCGCGCGACGCGCCCGGCGGGCCAAAAGGAACGGGAAAGCGCCGCGCGCCTTCCCGTTTCGCTTCCGTCGGTTATTTCGCGATCGATGCGCTCTTCAGGCGGCCGAATGCCCCTTCGATCAGGGCCTTCTGCTGCTCGTAGTGCTTCGCGTAGTAGCCAACCGCCGGCGAGGCCGAAGCCGGACGGCCGCTGTATGCCAGCTTCTGCCCTTCCTTCATGCCTTCCTTCAGGTGGTGCTCGACGTAGAACCAGGGACCCTGGTTCTGCGGCTCGTCCTGCACCCAGACCACTTCAGTCGCGTTCTCGTACTTCTTCATTTCGGCTTCGAACTGCTTGTGCGCGAACGGATACAGCTGCTCGATACGGATGATCGCGACGTCGTTCGCCTTCGCTTCGCGGCGATGCGCGACGAGGTCGTAATACACGCGGCCCGAGCATGCCAGCACGCGCTTGACCTTCTTCGCGTCGATGCCGCCGTCGGTTTCGCCCAGCACCGGCTGGAACGAGCCCTTCGCCAGTTCCGACAGGTCCGACACCGCTTCCTTGTGACGCAGCAGCGACTTCGGCGTGGCGACGATCAGCGGCTTGCGGAACAGGCGGATCATCTGGCGACGCAGCAGGTGGAAAATCTGCGCCGGCGTCGTCGGCTGGACGACCTGCATGTTGTGGTCGGCACACAGTTGCAGGAAACGCTCGATACGCGTGGACGAGTGTTCCGGACCCTGGCCTTCGTAGCCGTGCGGCAGCAGCATCGTGAGACCCGACACGCGGCCCCACTTCACTTCGCCCGACGAGATGAACTGGTCGATCACGACCTGCGCGCCGTTGACGAAGTCGCCGAACTGCGCTTCCCACAGCACGAGCGTGTTCGGCTCGGCGGTCGAATAACCGTATTCGAAGCCCAGCACCGCTTCTTCCGACAGCACCGAGTCGATCACCGTGAACTTCGCCTGACCGTCGGCGATGTTCTGCAGCGGCACGTACGTGCCGTCGTTCCAGCGCTCGCGGTTCTGGTCGTGCAGCACCGCGTGACGGTGCGTGAACGTGCCGCGGCCCGAGTCCTGGCCCGTCAGGCGCACCGAGTAGCCCGAAGCGACGAGCGACGCGAATGCAAGGTGTTCGCCCATGCCCCAGTCGAGCGGCTGGTCGCCGCGCGCCATGTTGCGGCGGTCGTTGATCACGCGCTCGACGAGCGGGTGAACCTTGAAGTTTTCCGGGACCGTCGTGATGCGTTCGCCCAGGCGCTTCAGTTCGGCGAGCGGCACGGCCGTATCGGCTGCGTCCGTCCACTTGCGGTTCAGGAACGGAACCCAGTCGACCGCGTACTTGCTCTTGTAGTTCGACAGGACCGGATCGACGGTGTGGTGGCCGTCGTCCATCGCCTTGCGGTACGCCTTCACGTAGTTGTCGGCGTCTTCCGCGGTGATCACGCCCTGCTGCACGAGCTTCTCGGCGTACAGCGCACGGGTGCCCGGGTGCTGCGCGATCTTCTTGTACATCAGCGGCTGCGTGACTGCCGGCGTGTCCTGCTCGTTGTGACCCAGCTTGCGGAAGCAGACGATGTCGATCACGACATCCTTGTGGAACTGCATCCGGTAGTCGATCGCGATCTGGATCGCGAGCACGACGGCTTCCGGATCGTCGCCGTTCACGTGCAGCACCGGCGCCTCGATCATCTTGACGACGTCGGTACAGTACAGCGTCGAGCGCGCGTCGCGCGGGTCGGACGTCGTGAAGCCGATCTGGTTGTTGATGACGATGTGCAGCGTGCCGTGCGTGCCGTAACCGCGCGTCTGCGCGAGGTTCAGCGTTTCCATCACGACGCCCTGGCCGGCAAAGGCCGCGTCGCCGTGGATCTGCACCGGCAGCACTTGCAGGCCGTCTTCGTCGCCGCGACGGTCCATCCGCGCCTTCGCGGAACCTTCGACCACCGGGTTGACGATTTCGAGGTGCGACGGGTTGAACGCGAGCGACAGGTGGACCGGGCCGCCTTCCGTCGACACGTCCGACGAGAAGCCCTTGTGGTACTTCACGTCACCGGCCGGCAGATCATCGACGTGCTTGCCTTCGAATTCGGCGAACAGGTCGGCCGGCATCTTGCCCAGCGTGTTGACCAGCACGTTCAGACGGCCGCGGTGGGCCATGCCGATGATGATTTCCTGCACGCCGCTCTTGCCTGCGTGCTGGACGACTTCGTCCATCGCCGCGATGAAGCTTTCGCCGCCTTCGAGCGAGAAGCGCTTCTGGCCGACGTACTTGGTGTGCAGGTAACGCTCGAGGCCTTCGGCGGCCGTCAGGCGATTCAGGATGTGCTTCTTCTTCTCGATCGAGAACGACGGCGTCGCGCGGGTCGATTCCAGGCGCTCCTGCCACCAGCGCTTCTGTTCCGGGTCGCTGATGTACATGTACTCGGCGCCGATCGTGCCGCAGTACGTGTCGCGCAGACCCTTGACGATGTCGCGCAGCGAAGCCTGGTCGAAACCGAAGTACAGGTTGCTTGCGCTGTACGTCTGGTCGAGATCGCCTTCGGAGAAGTCGTAGAAAGCCGGTTCGAGTTCGGGAATGGCGGGACGTTCGCGACGCTTCAGCGGATCGAGGTTGGCCCATTGCGAGCCGAGGAAGCGGTAGGCGCTGATCAGCGACTGAACGTGCACCTGCTTGCGTGCGGTCGCGAGATTGCTGGTGCTTTCGCGGGGGATGAAGGCATTGGCCTTCGCACGCTCGGCGAACGATTCGACGATCGGGAAGTGAGCGACGTCATTGGCATTCGAGCCGTCGGTTGCAGGCACGTTCTGCAACGCGTCGAAATACTCGCGCCAGTTCTCCGGCACCGATGCCGGATTGTTGAGGTATGCATCGTACAGTTCTTCAACGTACGAAGCATTGCCGCCGAACAGATAGGAGTTCAGCTGAAACTGCTTCATTACATCTGACATTTTACGCTCACCTTTCTTCGAGCTTCTCGAGAAATAGCGGGTTACTCAACCTTCCGCGACACGGCCTGACCGTTTAGCGGATTGCGAATCAAGTCTTGCTTGGAAGGACCTAAAACTTGCGTGCGCGCAGCATATCACAGAACCGATACCGGAGTTCACGGCGAAATGTGCCTGAAAGCACCGCGCGGCGGGGTTTTGCCGGATTGCGGCGACCCGCGGGAACAGTGTTTTGCAGGCAATCCGGTTGCACGACGCGCAGATGCAAAAAAGGCTGCCCGAAGGCAGCCTTTTTCGTCGTACTCGGGAACGATTGATGCTTAGTCGACCGCGCCTTCGCGGCTCGCGCGACGACGCTCGTGCTCCTTCAGGAAGCGCTTGCGCAGGCGGATCGACTGCGGCGTCACTTCGACGAGTTCGTCGTCGTCGATGAATTCCACTGCGTATTCCAGCGACATCTGGACCGGCGGCACGAGACGCACGGCTTCGTCGGTGCCCGACGCGCGCACGTTGGTCAGCTGCTTGCCCTTGATCGGGTTCACGACGAGGTCGTTGTCGCGGCTGTGGATGCCGATGATCATGCCCTCATACAGCGCGTCGCCCGGCTTCACGAACATGCGGCCGCGATCCTGCAGCTTCCACAGGGCGTAGGCAACCGCAGCGCCGTCGTCCTGCGAGATCAGCACGCCGTTGCGGCGCTCGAAGACCGAGCCGTCCTTGACCGGTGCGTACGAGTCGAAGATGTGGCTCATCAGGCCCGTGCCGCGCGTGAGCGTCAGGAATTCGCTCTGGAAGCCGATCAGGCCACGTGCCGAGATCTTGTACTCCAGGCGCGTGCGGCCGCGGCCGTCCGACGCCATGTCGAGCATTTCGCCCTTGCGGCGGCCGAGCTCTTCCATCACGCCGCCCTGGTGCTCGTCCTCGACGTCGACCGTCAGCAGCTCGTACGGCTCGTGACGCACGCCGTCGATTTCCTGCATCACCACGCGCGGACGCGACACGGCCAGCTCGTAGCCTTCGCGACGCATGTTCTCGACAAGAATCGTCAGGTGCAGTTCGCCGCGGCCCGACACTTCGAACACGGTTTCGTCGCCGGTATCCTTCACGCGCAGCGCGACGTTGTGGTTCAGTTCCTTCATCAGACGGTCGCGAATCTGGCGGCTCGTCACGAACTTGCCTTCGCGGCCGGCGAGCGGCGACGAGTTGACGAGGA
Organism: Burkholderia sp. E168m22; assembly: GCF_001319805.1. Lineage (NCBI taxonomy): Bacteria > Pseudomonadati > Pseudomonadota > Betaproteobacteria > Burkholderiales > Burkholderiaceae > Burkholderia > Burkholderia sp. E168m22. Next base: position 27,854 of record NZ_BBSK01000017.1, on the reverse strand, counting down.
AGTTCATCGTCAGCGTCGGTTCGTCGACGGTGATCATCGGCAGCGCTTCCGGCGTGTCGACCGCGCAGATCGTCGCGCCGATGCCGACGTCTTCAATACCGTTGATCAGCACGATGTCGCCTGCTTCCGCCGATTCGACCTGCACGCGCTCCAGGCCCTTGAACGACAGCACCTGGTTGATCTTGCGGTTCAGCACGTCGCCTTCCGGGCCGAAGCGCATCACGACCGGCTGGCCCGGCTTGATGCGGCCGCGCGTGATGCGGCCGACGCCGATCCGGCCGACGTACGTCGAATAGTCGAGCGACGTGATCTGGAGCTGCAGCGGCGCTTCCGGATCGGCCGGGCGAACCGGCACGTGCTCGAGGATCGCCTCGAACAGCGGACGCATGTCGCCTTCGCGCGCGGCCGGGTCGAGCGACGCGTAGCCGTTCAGGCCCGACGCGTAGACGATCGGGAAGTCGAGCTGCTCTTCGGTCGCGCCGAGCTTGTCGAACAGGTCGAAGGTCTGGTTGATCACCCAGTCGATCCGCGCGCCCGGGCGGTCGATCTTGTTGACGACGACGATCGGCTTCAGGCCGAGCGCGAGCGCCTTCTTCGTGACGAAGCGCGTCTGCGGCATCGGGCCCTCGACCGCGTCGACGAGCAGCAGCACCGAGTCGACCATCGACAGCACGCGCTCGACTTCACCGCCGAAGTCCGCGTGCCCCGGGGTGTCGACGATGTTGACGTGCGTGCCTTCGTATTCGACCGCGCAGTTCTTCGCGAGAATCGTGATCCCGCGTTCCTTTTCGATGTCGTTCGAATCCATCACCCGCTCCGCAATCTGCTGGTTGTCGCGGAAGGTGCCGGACTGGCGGAGCAGTTGGTCGACGAGCGTGGTCTTGCCGTGGTCGACGTGGGCGATGATGGCGATATTGCGAAGGGCGCGGGTCATAGAAACCTGGAAATCCGTTTGAACGCGCAAACGCGCGCGCTCGTTTTTCACGGGCGCGCGCCGTTGCAGCTTGGTGAGCCTCAAATTATAGCACGTGCGAGTGGCGAGAGCTGGTCTACACGTTGCAACGCAACAAAACGGGCCGCCCCGCCCTCCGCTCCCGACCCGGCCGAGCCTCTTCTGCATCACGACTGGCGCGCCGAAAAACCTTATCTGGACAAGGGATTCTCGCCGGACGGAGCGCGCGTTTCGCGGTTCGATTAACATTTGCCGCGGCAAGCAATTGTGCCTATACTGCTGCCTAGTCAACTATTGCAGCTTCAGGGTTTTATGTCGGATTCTCCTACCCCACCGCCCGTTTCGCCGCTGTCTACGTATCAGATGAACGACAGCGTCGGTTATCTGATGTCGCGCGTGAAGTCGGTGATGACCAATCTCGTCACGCAGCGCACGCAGGAAGAGCTAGGCATCACGGGCACGCAAGCGAGCATGCTGTTCATGATCGCGGTCGGCAAGTGCTCGACGGCCGCCGAACTCGCACGCGAATACGGCATCGACGCAAGCGCGGTCACGCGCCTGCTCGACCGGGTCGAGAAACGCGGCCTGCTGTCGCGCGTGCGCAGCGTCGAGGATCGGCGCGTCGTGCGGCTCGAGCTCACCGACGAAGGCCGCGCGCTGGCCGAACGGCTGCCGCCCATTTTCCGCAGCGTGCTCGACCAGGTGCTGGACGGGTTTACGCCGGAAGAAGTCGGGTTCCTGAAGAGCATGCTGCGCCGCATTCTCAGCAACTATTGCGAGACGACCGGCGGTAGCATCACGTAATAGTTGCCATAACAATTACTTTTGACAGATTAATGTAAGGAAATCCTTGCAGTGTCCATCATTCATTCCGAGTCAGGGGTTAGCGCGATGAAAACCTCCCCGTTGTCCGTGCGCGCCGGGTCGTGCCGTGCCGCCGTCGCCGCCGCGGTCGCCGCGCTGGCGCTGGCGGGCTGCGCGAATTACATCGGCATCAAGAGCGACAAGCAGATCGCCCCCGCGTCGCAATTCGAATCCGCCCAGAGCCTGCCGGCCCAGGGCGGCCAGTGGCCGGCGCTCGACTGGGCCAACCAGTTCGGCGATCCGCAACTGCCGAAGCTGATCGACGAAGCGCTGCAGGGCAACCCGTCGATCGCGCAGGCCCAGGCGCGCATCGCGAAAGCCTCGTCGTACATCGAATCGTCCCGCTCGAACCTGATGCCGAAGGCCGAAGCCAGCTATTCGTGGACGCGCGAGCTGTATTCGTCGAACGCACTGTTCCCGCCCCCGTACGGCGGCCAGTGGTACAGCGAGAACAATGTGCTCGCGAGCGCCTCGTGGGAACTCGATCTGTGGGGCAAGAACCGCGAACGCCTGCACACCGCCGTATCGCAGGAAAAAGCCGCCGAAGCCGACATGCAACAGGCGCGCATCACGCTCGCGTCGTCGGTCGCGCGCACCTATAACTCGCTCGCGCAGCTCTATGCGCTGCGCGACATCGCTCAACGCGAGATCACCAACCGCGAGACGGTCGGCAAGATCACCGACGGCCGCGTATCGGCCGGCCTCGACACCAACGTCGAGCGCCAGACGGCCCGCGGCAACATCGCGACGACCCAGGCTTCGCTGTCGGACCTCGACGGCCAGATCACGACGGTGCGCTACCAGCTCGCCGCGCTACTCGGCAAGGGCCCGGATCGCGGGCTGCAGATCGCGGCGCCCGTGCTGAACCCGAGCGGCGACGTCACGCTGCCCGGCAACCTGCCGGCCGATCTCGTGTCGCGCCGCCCCGACATCGTCGCCGCGCGCTGGCAGGTCGAAGCCGCGATGCACGACGTGAAGGAAGCGAAGGCCGAGTTCTACCCCGACGTGAACCTCGCGGCCGGCTTCGGCTTCGATGCGTTCGGCTGGGGCAAATTCCTGAACTTCGCGAGCCGCCAGGCGCAGTTCGGCCCGGCGATCCACCTGCCGATCTTCGATGCCGGCGCGCTGCGCGCCCAACTCAAGGGCCGCTACGCCGACTTCGACCTGTCGGTCGCGAACTACAACCAGACGCTGATCAGCGCGCTGAACGACGTCGCGACGCAGGTCGCGTCGATCCGCGCGATCGATCGGCAGATGGGCGACGCCCAACGTGCGCTCGACGCGTCGACGCGCGCGTACGATCTCGCGGTCATCCGCTACAAGGCCGGCCTGTCGCCGCAACTGCAGGTGCTGACGGCGGACAGCAACCGCCTCGCATCGGAGCAGACGGTGACCAACCTGAAGATGCGTCGCCGCGACATGCAGCTCGCGCTGATCAAGGCGCTCGGCGGCGGGTTCGACGCAACCGGCACGCCGCTCGCCGCGCCCGATGCCGCCACGCCGACCAAACAGGCCGCCAACTGAGCCGGCGCCACCACTACGCAGACACTCGAAATAACGGACGGAGAAAATCGCCATGAGCGACCAACAAAACGCCGCCAGCGCGCAGCCGCAGAACAACGGCAAGCGCAAACGAATGATGACGCTGCTCGTCGCGGTCATCGTGATCGCGGCCATCGCATACGGCCTGTACTACTTCCTCGTCGCCCGCTTCCATGAAGACACCGACGATGCCTACGTGAACGGCAACGTCGTGCAGATCACGCCGCAGGTCACCGGCACCGTGATCGCCGTGAAGGCGGACGACACGCAAACGGTCAAGGCCGGCGATCCGCTCGTCGTGCTCGACCCGGCCGATTCGCAGGTCGCGCTGCAGCAGGCGGAAGCCAATCTCGCGCAGACGGTGCGCCAGGTGCGCGGCCTGTTCGTCAACGACGACCAGTACCGCGCGCAAGTCGCACTGCGCCAGTCCGACCTGTCGAAGGCCCAGGACGATCTGCGCCGCCGCCTGGCCGTCGCGCAGACGGGCGCCGTGTCGCAGGAAGAAATCTCGCACGCCCGCGACGCGGTGAAGGCCGCGCAGGCATCGGTCGACGCCGCGCAGCAACAGCTCGCATCGAATCGCGCATTGACCGCGAACACGACGATCGCATCGCACCCGAACGTGATGGCCGCCGCCGCGAAGGTGCGCGACGCATACCTCGCGAACGCGCGTAACGTGCTGCCGGCGCCGGTCACCGGCTACGTCGCGAAGCGCTCGGTGCAGGTCGGCCAGCGCGTGTCGCCCGGCAACCCGCTGATGTCGGTGGTGCCGCTCAATGCCGTGTGGGTCGACGCGAACTTCAAGGAAGTCCAGCTGAAGCACATGCGCATCGGCCAGCCGGTCGAGCTGACGGCCGACATCTATGGTTCGTCGGTCACGTACCACGGCAAGGTCGTCGGCTTCTCGGCCGGCACGGGCTCGGCGTTCTCGCTGCTGCCGGCGCAGAATGCGACCGGCAACTGGATCAAGGTCGTCCAGCGCCTGCCGGTGCGGATCGAGCTCGATCCGAAGGATCTCGACAAGCATCCGCTGCGTATCGGCCTGTCGATGCAGGTCGACGTGGACATCAAGGACGAACGCGGCGACCAGCTCGTCAACGCGCCGAACACCGTCTACGAGACCAACGTGTTCGCGAAATACGGCGACGAGGCCGACGCCGAAATCGCGCGCATCATCGCCGAGAACGCGGGCGGCAACGCATCGGCGCCGGTCGCGGCGAAGCAGAACACCGCCGCGAAAATGATGTAACCGTTCCGACTCCGGAAAGACAACCGACATGGCACAGGCTCCTGCCTCCTACCCGCCCTTGCAGGGCGGGCAACTCGTACTCGGGACGATCGCGGTGTCGCTCGCGGTGTTCATGAACGTGCTCGACACGTCCATCGCGAACGTCGCGATCCCGACCATCTCGGGCGACCTCGGCGTGTCGTCCGACCAGGGCACGTGGGTCATCACGTCGTTCGCGGTCGCGAACGCCATCTCGGTGCCGCTGACCGGCTGGCTGACCGACCGTTTCGGGCAGGTGCGCCTGTTCCTCGCGTCGATCATCCTGTTCGTCATCTCGTCGTGGATGTGCGGGCTGTCGCCGAACCTGCCGTTCCTGCTCGGCTCGCGCGTGCTGCAGGGCGCGGTCGCCGGCCCGATGATTCCGCTGTCGCAAGCGCTCCTGCTGTCGAGCTATCCGCGCGCGAAAGCACCGATGGCGCTCGCGCTATGGGCGATGACGACGCTGATCGCGCCAGTCGCGGGCCCGATTCTCGGCGGCTGGATCTCGGACAACTACTCGTGGCCGTGGATCTTCTACGTCAACATCCCGGTCGGCATCGCCGCCGCCGCCGCGACGTGGATGATCTATCGCAACCGGGAGTCGGCCGTGCGCCGCGCGCCGATCGACGGCGTGGGCCTCGCGCTGCTGGTCGTCTGGGTCGGCTCGCTGCAGATCATGCTCGACAAGGGCAAGGATCTCGACTGGTTCGCGTCGACGACCATCGTCGTGCTCGCGCTGACCGCCGTCATTGCGTTCGCGTTCTTCGTGATCTGGGAGCTGACCGCCGAGCACCCGGTCGTCGACCTGTCGCTGTTCCGCATCCGGAACTTCACCGGCGGCACGGTTGCGCTGTCGATCGGGTACGGCCTGTACTTCGGCAACCTCGTGCTGTTGCCGCTGTGGCTACAGACGCAGATCGGCTACACCGCGACCGACGCCGGCCTCGTGATGGCGCCGGTCGGGCTGTTCGCCATCCTGCTGTCGCCGCTCACCGGGAAGTATCTGCCGCGCACCGATCCGCGCTTCATCTCGACGGCGTCGTTCCTGACGTTTGCGCTGTGCTTCTGGATGCGTTCGCGCTACACGACGGGTGTCGACGAATGGTCGCTGACGCTGCCGACGCTCGTGCAAGGCATCGCGATGGCGGGCTTCTTCATCCCGCTCGTGTCGATCACGCTGTCCGGCCTGCCCGGCCCCCGCATTCCTGCGGCGTCCGGCCTGTCGAACTTCGTGCGGATCATGTGCGGCGGCATCGGCACGTCGATCTTCCAGACCGCGTGGGACCACCGCAACAACTTCCATCACGCGCAACTGGTCGAGCAGGCGAACCCGTACAACCCGACTTTCAACCAGGCCGTCACGCAGATGGGCAACCTCGGGCTGTCGCAGAGCCAGGCACACGGGCTCATCAACAACATGGCCACGCAACAGGCCGCGCAACTCGGCGTGAACGATCTGTTCTATATCTCGGCGGTGATCTTCGTGCTGCTGATCGCACTGATCTGGATCACCAAGCCCGAACGTGCGGGCGGCGGCGATGCCGGTGCGGCGGCGTCGGCAGCGCACTGAGCGGCCAGGTTCAAGGCAGCACACCAAATAAAAAGCCCGGTCGAAATCGACCGGGCTTTTTGCATTCTGCCACGCGCACTTGCGTGCGCTGCTGCGTCATTGAGCCGTCACGACGAGCCGTTCCGGGGCGAGCACGCCATTCGCCTTGCGCGCCACGCCGAGCAACCGGGTGGCGTCGTACACGCGCACGCGCTCGCCATCGGCCGCGACGATCGGCTCGAGCACCGACAGCGGTAAACGCTGGCCGTGCAGGAACCGCTTCGCGCTGGCTTCGTCGAGACGCACCAGCGGAAACGTCGACAGTAGCGCATCGACCGGCTGAAGCCATGCATCGCGCGCCGCTTCGGCAGCGTCCGACAGCGCATCGAGCGTCACCGCATGCTCGAGCGTCAGCGCGCCGACGCCCGTACGGCGCAGCATCGTCAGATGCGCACCGCAGCCGAGCGCTTCACCGATATCTTCCGCGAGCGTACGCACGTAGGTGCCCTTGCTGCAGGTCACGCGAAACGTCACGTCGGGCAGGTCGCAAGCGAGCAGATCGAGCGCATGGATCGTCACGTTGCGACCCTCCCGCTCGACGGTCCGACCGGCCCGCGCATATTCGTACAGCGGCTTGCCGTCGCGTTTGAGCGCCGAATACATCGGCGGTACCTGCACGATGTCGCCGGTGAAGCGCATGAGCGCGGCTTCCACCGCCGCGCGATCGCATTCGACGGGCCGCGTGTCGATCACCTCGCCTTCCGCATCACCGGTGGCCGTACGCTGGCCGAGACGCATCGTCGCTTCATACGTCTTGTCGGCGTCGAGCAAGTCCTGCGAGAACTTCGTCGCCTCGCCGAAGCACAGCGGCAGCAGGCCCGAAGCCAGCGGATCGAGCGTGCCGGTGTGACCGGCTTTCTTCGCGAGAAGCAGGCGCTTTGCGCGAATCAGCGCATCGTTGCTCGACAGGCCGATCGGCTTGTCGAGCAGGAGAACGCCGTCCAGCACGCGCCGGGGCACGCGCGGACGTGGGGGTGCTGCATTCGTCATAGGGCGGTCGAACTCAATCGTCCTTGGCAGGCGTGTCGGCCTCGTCGTCGTCCTTCGCGCGCGTCGAGTTCGCTTCCTTGATCAGGCGCGACATTTCGACGGCCTTCTCGATCGTCTGGTCGTAGTGGAAATGCAGCGTCGGCACCGTATGAATGTGCAAGCGCTTGAACAGCAGGTTGTGCAGGTGACCCGACGCATGGTTCAGCGCCTCCTGCGTCTTCTCCGGATCGCCGGTGAGCGCCGTGAAGTAGACCTTCGCGTGCGCATAGTCCGGCGTGAGTTCCACGCTCTGGATGGTCACGATGCCGATGCGCGGATCTTTGACCTCGCGCATGATGAGTTCGGACAGATCGCGCTGAATCTGGTCGGCGATCTGAACGTTGCGATTGGGGGAAGTACGTTTCCTGGACATGATCGATCCGTGATCCGTTTATCAGGATGAAGCGGCGGCCATTGTCGGCACGCCACCATGAAAATGGGCGGGACAGGCCCAAGCCTGCCCCGCCCAAGAGCCGATACGCGACGATTACAGCGTACGTGCGACTTCGGTCACTTCGAATACTTCGAACTGGTCGCCTTCGGTGACGTCGTTGAAGTTCTTCACCGACATACCGCACTCGAAGCCTTGCTTGACTTCCTTCACGTCGTCCTTGAAGCGCTTCAGCGATTCGAGTTCGCCCGTGAAGATCACGACGTTGTTGCGCAGCACGCGAACCGACGACGAGCGCTTGACGATACCGTCGGTGACCATACAGCCGGCGACCGTGCCGATCTTCGGTACCTTGAAGACCTGGCGCACCTCGACCATGCCGGTGATGACTTCACGCTTCTCCGGCGCCAGCATGCCCGACATCGCCGCCTTCACCTCGTCCACTGCGTCGTAGATGATGTTGTAGTAGCGGATATCGATGCCGTTCGCCTCGGCCAGCTTGCGTGCCTGTGCATCCGCACGCGTGTTGAAGCCGATGATGACCGCCTTCGATGCCGTCGCGAGGTTGACGTCGTTTTCGCTGATGCCACCGACCGCGCTGTGCACGATCTGCACGCGCACTTCGTCGGTCGACAGCTTGAGCAGCGACTGCACGAGCGCTTCCTGCGAACCCTGCACGTCTGCCTTGATGATGAGCGGCAGGTTCTGCACTTCGCCTTCGCCCATCTGCTCCAGCATGCTTTCCAGCTTCGCGGCCTGCTGCTTCGCGAGCTTCACGTCGCGGAACTTGCCCTGACGGAACAGCGCGATTTCACGCGCCTTGCGCTCGTCCGGCAGCACGATCACTTCCTCGCCCGCGCCCGGCACTTCCGACAGACCCTGGATCTCGACCGGGATCGACGGGCCGGCTTCCTTCGTCGGCTTGCCGTTCTCGTCGAGCATCGCACGGACGCGACCGTAGGCCGTACCGGCCAGCACGATATCGCCGCGGTTCAGCGTACCGGACTGCACCAGGATCGTCGCGACCGGGCCTTTACCCTTGTCGAGCTTCGCTTCGATCACGATACCCTTGGCCGGCGCCTCGACCGGTGCCTTCAGTTCCAGCACTTCGGCCTGCAGCAGCACGTTCTCGAGCAGATCGTCGATACCTGCGCCCGTCTTGGCCGACACCGGCACGAACGGCGAATCGCCACCGTATTCTTCCGGCACGACGCCTTCCGCGACCAGTTCCTGCTTGACGCGATCCGGGTTCGCTTCCGGTTTGTCGATCTTGTTGATCGCGACGACGATCGGCACGCCACCCGCCTTCGCGTGGGCGATGGCTTCCTTCGTCTGCGGCATCACGCCGTCGTCGGCCGCCACCACCAGCACCACGATGTCGGTCGCCTTCGCGCCGCGTGCACGCATTGCCGTGAACGCTTCGTGACCCGGCGTATCGAGGAATGTGATGACGCCACGCGGCGTGTCGACGTGATAAGCGCCGATGTGCTGCGTAATGCCGCCCGCTTCGCCCGCGGCAACCTTCGCGCGGCGGATGTGGTCGAGCAGCGAGGTCTTGCCGTGGTCGACGTGACCCATCACCGTGACGACCGGCGGACGCGGCAGCTGCTCCGCATCGGTACCGGATTCGCCTTCGACCAGCAGCGCTTCCGGATCGTCCAGCTTCGCGGCAACCGCGCGGTGGCCCAGTTCCTCGACGATGATCATCGCCGTTTCCTGGTCCAGCACCTGGTTGATCGTGACCATCTGGCCCATCTTCATCATCACCTTGATGACTTCCGAGGCCTTGATCGACATCTTGTGCGCGAGATCGGCAACCGACACGGTTTCCGGCACGTGCACTTCACGGACGATCGGTTCGGTCGGCGCCTGGAACGTCGAACTGTCCTGGTGACGGCCGCGACCCTTCGGGCCGCCGCGCCAGCCGCGGTCGACGCCGCCGCTCGAGTCGCCGCGCGTCTTGATGCCGCGACGCTTCGCCGCGTCGTCCTGCCAGCCGCCCTTGCCTGCGCCCGGCTTCTTGTTGCGGTCGCCCGCGCCTGCCGGCGCCTGCGTGGTGGCCGGAGCCGCCGCGCCAGCCGGCTTCTTCACGGCCGGACGCGCCTGCGCACCTTCCGGCTTCGCCGGCTTGTGCAGCGTGCCCTTCGCTTCGGCCGGCTTCGGCGGTTCGACCGGCTTCGGCGGCTCGACTGCCTTGACCACGGCCTTGCGCGGCGTGTTCATCATTTCGCGGATCGCGCGGGCTTCGGCTTCCGCCGCCGCGCGACGCTTGCTGATCTCTTCCTGCTCGGCGCGCGCCTTGTCGGCTGCCTCACGGGCAGCGTCCTCGGCCTTCTTCGCCGCTTCGCGCTGGGCCGCGCGTTCGGCGGCTGCGCGTGCTTCGTCCTGCGCGGACTGCGTCGGCGTCGCTTCCTGCTCGGCAGCAGCCTGCTGCGCTGCCGCCTGCTGCTGGGCTGCGACGGCTTCCGCCGCGGCACGCTTCGTCGCCGCTTCTTCCTCGGCGCGACGGCGCTCGGCCTCGGCCGCTTCCTCGCGGGCGCGACGTTCGGCTTCCTCGCGTTCGAGGCGTTCCTGACGCTCGCGCAGCTCCTGCGCCTGCTTCTCGAGCAGCTCGGCCTCGCGGCGTGCCTCTTCCTCGCGACGCTTCAGTTCCGCATCGTCGTCCGCTTCGGCGACCTGCGCCTGACCCTGATCCGCACCTTCGGCCACGTCGTCGCGCTTGACGAACGTACGCTTCTTGCGAACCTCGACCTGAATGGTGCGAGCCTTGCCCGTCGCGTCAGATTGCTTGATCTCCGACGTATGCTTGCGGGTCAGCGTGATCTTGCGCTTGTCGCCGTCAGTTGCGCCGTGCGACTTGCGCAAATGATCGAGCAGACGCGCCTTGTCCGTTTCGGACAGCGCATCGTCTTCACTCGCTTTCTGGACGCCCGCTGCCTGCAGCTGTTCGAGCAGCACACCAGCAGGCATTTTCAGTTCCGCGGCAAATTGGGCTACGTTGTTACTCGCCATTCATTCCTCTTAGTGCAAGGACCGATTCCTTGCGGTTAGCATCGGGTCAGGCCATACGGCCGCCATCAAATCAGTGCGCCATGGTCATTTCTCACTGGAACCAATGTTCACGTGCTTTCATGATCAACGCCTTAGCGGCATCCTCTTCCATTCCGGTCATGTCGACCAGTTCATCTACAGCCAGCTCGGCGAGATCGTCGCGCGTCTGCACGCCGTGTTCGGCCAGCTTCGCGAGCAGCTCCGGCGTGATGCCGTCGAGGCTCTTGAGATCCAGCGCTGCGTTCTCGACCTTTTCTTCGTTCGCGATGGCCATCGTCAACAGCGCGTCGCGTGCGCGGTTGCGCAGTTCGTGCACGGTGTCCTCGTCGAACGCTTCGATTTCGAGCATTTCGTTGAGCGGCACGTACGCGATTTCTTCGAGGCTCGTGAAGCCTTCGTCGATCAGGATGTCGGCAACTTCTTCATCGACGTCGAGACGCGCCATGAACAGCGCACGCAGCCGGTCGCGTTCTTCACCCTGCTTCAGGGCGGATTCGTCCGGCGTCATGATGTTGATCTGCCAGCCGGTCAGCTCGCCGGCAAGGCGAACGTTCTGACCGCTGCGGCCGATCGCGACAGCCAGTTCGTTCTCGTCGACGACGACGTCCATCGAATGCTTTTCTTCATCGACGACGATCGACTGGACGGCTGCCGGCGCGAGCGCGCCGATCACGAACTGGGCGGGATCCTCCGACCATAGCACGATGTCGATGTTTTCGCCACCGAGCTCGTTGCGCACGGCCTGCACGCGGGAACCGCGGATGCCGACGCAGGTGCCGATCGGATCGATCCGCTTGTCGTAGGCGATGACGCCGATCTTCGCGCGCACGCCCGGGTCGCGGGCAGCCGCTTTGATCTCGAGCAGGCCCTGCTCGATTTCCGGCACTTCCATCTCGAACAGCTTCATCAGGAATTCCGGCGCCGTGCGCGACAGCTCGATCTGCGGGCCGCGCGCGGTGCGGTCGACCTTCGCGATGTACGCACGCACGCGGTCGCCCACGCGCAGGTTTTCCTTCGGGATCAGCTGATCGCGGCGCAGCAGCGCCTCGACGCGGCCCGATTCGACGATGAAGTTGCCCTTGTCGAGGCGCTTCACCGTACCCGTCATGATCTTTTCGCCACGCTCGAGGTAGTCGTTCAGGATCTGCTCGCGCTCCGCGTCGCGCACCTTCTGCAGGATCACCTGCTTCGCGGCCTGCGCGCCGATGCGACCGAATTCGATCGACGGAACGGGTTCCTCGACATACTCGCCGACTTCGACGTCGGGCTTCTGCTCACGCGCTTCGAACAGCAGGATCTCGCGATCCGGCTCCTGCAAGCCTGCCTCGTCGGGCACGACGAGCCAGCGACGGAAGGTTTCGTGCTCGCCGCTTTCGCGATCGATATGGACGCGGATTTCGGCGCCTTCGTCGAACAGCTTCTTGGAAGCGGACGCGAGCGCAGCCTCGAGGGCGCCCAGCACCACATCCTTGTCGACGTTTTTCTCGCGCGCCAGCGCATCCACCAGCATCAACACTTCGCGACTCATTATTTGCGGCTCCTAAAGTCAACTTGCGGAATCAGGCGGGCTTTGTCGATATCGGCCAGCGTGAAATCCAGCATGGCTGCCTCGCCCTTCTTCCCCTCAAATTCCAAACCGATCGTTTCGCCATTCGGCGCGTGCAGAATGCCCCGGTACGTCTTGCGCCCGTCCAGCGGCTTTTTCAAGGTCACGGAAACTTCGCTGCCGGCGAAGCGCTCGAAGTCGGCCAGCTTCTTCAACGGGCGGTCGAGCCCCGGGGACGAGACTTCGAGCCGTTCGTAATCGATATTTTCGACCGTCAAGACGTGCTGGAGCTGACGCGTAACCTTTTCGCAATCTTCGAGCGAGATGCCGGCAGGCTGATCGATATAGATGCAAAGCATGCCGCGCCCGGTGCGCTCGAGTTCCACCAGCTCGTAGCCGAGCCCGGTGACCGTGGTTTCTATCAGTTCCGTCAGTTGCACAGTGTCCTCTCAGGTGTTCGCGCCCGCCGCTCGCGATTCACCCGCGGGCGCGCGCCTTAGCCGGCGCAGGAAGCGCTACCCGAGATGCCTAACCGTTTCAGCAAAAAAAAATGGGCGGAACGCCCATCTTCTTACTGGTGGTCGCACCTGAGCCGCACATTGAATCCGTACGCCCAGCGACTCCGCGATTATAGCGATTTTTGGCGCAAACGCCAAGCCAGCCGGTAAAAGCAGCGCGTCGGCTGCCTTTACGGACCGAAAATGCGAAATCGGGCTGCCCGATCGACCGGTACTACCCTGCCGCACCGGTGATCGTCGTTGTCGCGGCACGCGACATGGATGCAGCCGAAACCCGTCAACGCAATGCGCCGTATCGACAAAGCCGGCCGGATGCCGGCCACGCGACGTATCGGCGGCTTTGCACCGCCGCACGTCAATCGACAGACGCTTAGCGGCTGCGCGTACGACTGCGCTGCGGACGCTGACCGCCGCGCGGGCCACCGTTGCCGGCGCCATCGGCACGATTGCCGTTCGGATTGCGATTGCCGCCGCCCTTGCTGCCGCCGCGCTTGCCGCCCGCACCCTCGCGCTTGGGGCCTGCGCCGTACGATGCGCGATTGCCGTCGACATCGCGACCGCCGCCTGCACGGTTGCCGTCGCGGCCGCCGCCGGTACGATTGCCGTCACGGCCGCCGCCCGCGCGGTTGCCGTAACCCGACGGCGCAACCGGCAAGCTGCCGTAGCCACTCAGGCCCGGCAGGCCCGGCCCGCCGCGTCGGCCACCGCCGCGACGCGGCTGGTCGAGTTGACCGTGCGTCGTCAGCACCGGTTCGCGGCTGATGAAGCCCATCGACGTCTGCATCGGATCGGGCTGGCGACGCTCGGTCGGACCGGCAGCGCCGCCGCGCTTGCCCTTCTCCTCGGACGGCGCCTTCAGACCGACGGTCGCCATCAGCTTGCGCACCTGTGCGTCGTCGAGCTCTTCCCAACGACCACGCTTTAGGCCGCGCGGCAGCGGAATCGGGCCGTGACGCGTACGGATCAGCCGGCTCACCATCAGACCGACCGCCTCGAACATCCGGCGCACTTCGCGGTTGCGACCTTCGGCCAGCGCGACGTGATACCAGTGGTTCGTGCCTTCGCCGCCGCCATCGCGGATGCGCAGGAAATTCGCCGGACCGTCGTCGAGCTCGACGCCGTGCAGCAGCTTTTGCCGCATGCCTTCGGCCAACTCGCCGACGACCCGCACCGCATACTCGCGCTCGACGCTGTAACGCGGATGCATGAAGCGGTTCGCGAGATCACCGGAAGTCGTCAGCATCAGCAGACCTTCGGTATTGAAGTCGAGGCGGCCCACCGCAAGCCATTTCGCCGTCTTCATCGGCGGCAGACGGTCGAACACCGACGGACGGCCTTCCGGATCCGCGTGGCTGACGATTTCGCCGGTCGGCTTGTGATACAGCAGCACGCGCGGCGGCTTGTTCGGCAGCTTGCGCTTGACCGGCTTGCCGTTGATCCGCACCTGGTCGGTCGGCATGATCCGCTGGCCGATGTGCGCGGGCTCACCGTTCACCGACACGCGGCCGGCGACGATCAGCTCTTCCATTTCGCGGCGCGACCCCATGCCCGCTTCCGCGAGCACCTTGTGGAGCTTCGGCGCGTCGTCGTCCGGCGACAGCACGCGCTTGTTGGCCGGCTGGGCGCGGCCGCGGCGCAGCATCGGCGCACGCACGCCGCTACCGCCCGCGGAATTGTCCGCGTCGAAGGCGGGCGACGTCACGTATGCGAACAGTTCGTCCTGGGACGCATCGCCTTCCGCTACCTTCGCCGGGCCGCCTTCAGCCTTCGCTGCACCGCGACGGCCCTGGCCAGCCTGACCGCCCTTGGCTGCCGCCGCGCCTTCGCGCTTGCCGGCCGGCATGCGACCGCCCTTGGCCGCGCCTTCCTTGCGCGGCGCACGCGCCGGCTGCGCGTCGGCAGCCTCGGCCGGCTGCGCATCCGCGCCCTCGGCACCCTGCTGCTCGCCTTCGGCGCCCTTCGACTTGGCCGCCGCGCGACGCCGCGCGATCAGGCTACGCGGGCCGCGCCGCAGACCGCGGCGGGGACGCTCGTCGCCACCCGCGGCCGAAGCATCCTGCTCCGGCGCATCGTCGGCACGCGCTGCCTGCACGGCAGGCGCGGACGATTCAATATCGTGGATATCTGTCAAAACAACCTCAAAATGTCAGGTCTCGCGCCCGGCGCGGGCGCGGCAAGAAGTTGGCCGCGATCAGGCGCGACGCTGTTCGGGTTCTGCTTCGTCGTCCGGCAGCGCGTCGGCGCCGATGGGCGCACTGGCGCTTCGGACGGCATCCGCGAGACTGTCGGACGTGTCGTCCAGCGTCTCGTCGTCCGCGGGACGGGAGCGGGAGGCGTCGGCCTGATCGGCCTCGCCGGGCATGTCGCCGGCCGCTTCCGCTCCGTCTCCGGCAGCCGCTTCGGCGGCCGGCTTGCGATCTTCCTCACTCCAATCCGCACGCTGCGGCTCGGGCTGCACACCGGTCGGCACTGCTTCGGCGCCAACCTGTTCCATCTGTTCCGTTTGCCCGCGATCAACATCGAGCGTATCGCGACTCGGAATTTCCTGCGTCGACGCGACGTCGGCCGCGGCATCGCCAAGCCCTTCGGCCGACTCGTCGGCGGGCGCTTCATCCGCCAGCGCCTGCGGCACGTCGGCCGCCGCGTCGTCGGCTACCACTACGTCACCGTCGAAATCCATGGCCTGCTGCGCGAGCAGCGCGGCCTCGATGTTCGCGGCCGGCTCTTCGAGCGCCGGCAGGTCGTCGAGCGCCTTCAGGCCGAGATCGTCGAGGAACTGCTTGGTCGTCGCATACAGCGCCGGACGCCCCGGCACGTCGCGATGACCGATCACCTCGATCCAGCCGCGATCCTCGAGCTGCTTGACCACCTGCGTATTGACCGTGACGCCGCGAATCTCTTCGATGTCGCCGCGCGTGACGGGCTGCCGGTACGCGATGATCGCGAGCGTTTCGAGCACGGCACGCGAATATTTCGGCGGCTTCTCGGGATGCAGGCGATCCAGATAATGACGCATCGCCGGCTTGCTCTGAAAGCGCCACCCGGTCGCCAGCGCCACCAGTTCGACACCGCGGCCGGACCAATCCTGTTTCAGATCTTCGAGTAACGTGCGGACCGTGTCAGCCGACACGCCGTCGGCAAAGAGCTTGCGCAAATCGCCGAGCTTCAGCGGTTCCTGCGCGCAGATCAAAGCAGTCTCGAGGACGATCTTCGCCTCTTGGGTATTCATGCAGCTAGGCCAGACCCTGTGGTCAAACGAACCGGATCAACAAACAGACGAAAGGAACGGAAGACGCGCTCGCCCGATTCTGATCGGTCATATTGATGGGAGCACGAACCGGGGGCGGCGAATCAACTTCAAGCCAGGCCCAAACCGGACGGAACAGCACGGCTCAACGACGGAACCGCGTGACTGAGCGCCATATTACGCAAAATTGCCCGGTGCGTAAAGATGAGCGAAACAGGCCGCCGCCCCGGCGGCACGCCCGCTCCGTCCCCGCTTCAGCGAACGCCCGCGCCGTGCGCGAGGAACCTGCGTAGTCGCTCCACGCCCGCGTCGAGCCGCGCCGGATCGCACGCATAACACCAGCGCACGAACCCTTCTCCCTCCGGGCCGAACGCTCGACCGGGCGCCAGGCCGAGCCCCGCGTCGCGCACCAGCGTCTTGCAGAACGCCAGGCTGTCGGTCGCGCCCGGCAGCCGCAGGAACAGGTACATCGCGCCGGGCGGAGGCAGCACCTCGACGCCCGGCAGCGTCCGCAGCGCGGCGACCAGGTGATCACGCGCGTCGCGCAGCGCCGTGACGAACGATCGCACGAACGGCTCCCCGTCGCGCAACGCGACCTCACCGGCGGCCTGCACGAAGCCCGGCGCGCACGACGTGTTGTATTCGACGAGCTTCGACAGGTCGCCCATCACCGACGCCGGCCCAATCAGCCATCCGAGCCGCCAGCCCGTCATCGCCCACGCCTTCGAGAACGAATTCACGACCACGACGCGCTCCTCGCGCGACGCGATATCGAGGAACGACGGCGCGCCGCCCTCGTCGAACGCAAGCCGCTCGTACACCTCGTCGGCGACCAGCCAGATACCGTGACGACGGCAATGGGCGAGCACGGCCCGCTGATCGTCGCGCGACATCGTCCAGCCGGTCGGGTTGTTCGGCGAGTTGATCAGCAGCATCCGCGTATCGGGCGTCAGCGCCGCGAGCAGCCGACCGACGTCGAGCTGCCAGCCCGCGTCGCCGTAACCGAGCGGCACGCAGTCGACCTGCGCGCCGAGGATTTTCGGAATCTCGACGAGATTCGGCCAGAGCGGCGTGACCGCGACGACACGTTCGCCCGGCCCGACCAGCATCTGCGCAGCCAGCATCAGCGCACTCACGCCCGAACTCGTTACGGCGACCGTGTCGGCCGCCGTCGCACCGTGACGCGCGCTGACATAGGCGGCGATCGCGTCGCGCAGCGCCGCCGTCCCGAGATTGTGCGTGTAGAAGGTCGCGCCATCGCGCAGCGCCGCGGCCGCGGCGTCGCGGATGAAGTCCGGCGTCACGCGATCGGATTCGCCGAACCAGAACGGCAGCATGTCCGGCACGCCGAAGCCGGCGTTTGCGACCTCGCGGATCAGCGACGGCCGCAGCGCGTGCACCGCGGCGCGCGCCGCCGGTTCGTCGCTCGCCGGGAAAAAACCTGCGGAATGCGTCATCGAAAGCCACCGCCGAGGAACACGATCCGCGTAGTGTACCGGCCGGCAAGCCAGACCGGACGCACGCCAATACGCGTCAGTCGAGATCTTCGGCCCGCGCCGGCATCTGCCGCACGAGCTCCCAGATCGCCTGCGCGGCGGGCGACAACGACCGGTCGCGGCGGCGCACCAGTTCGACGGTGCGCTCGGTGCGCGGCGTGAGCGGCCGCGCAACCAGCGTCGAACCGGCAGGCAGCGGCAGCGACAGCCACGGCTGCACGCTCACGCCAACGCCGGCCTCGACCAGCCCGAACACGGTCGCCGAATGCCCGAGCTCCTGCATGACCGTCGCGTTGACGCGATGCGTGGCCAGCGCGGCATC
Organism: Burkholderia sp. E168m22; assembly: GCF_001319805.1. NCBI lineage: Bacteria > Pseudomonadati > Pseudomonadota > Betaproteobacteria > Burkholderiales > Burkholderiaceae > Burkholderia > Burkholderia sp. E168m22. Next base: position 10,020 of record NZ_BBSK01000017.1, on the reverse strand, counting down.
GATCAGCGGCCGGCTGCCCGACGCATGATCAAGCAGCACGAGGCGCTCGCCGTCCAGCGCCGTCCATGGCACCTCGGCCCGTGCCGCGAGCGGATGGTCGGCGCGCGCGACGAGGCAGAACGAATCCGTCATCAGCGGCTCGCAGACCAGATCGGCGACCGTCAGCGGGCCGATCACGACGCCGAAGTCGACTTCGCTCGACTTCACCTTGCGCAACACGTCGCTCTGCACGTCATCGCGCAGGCCGAGCGTCACGAACGGGAACTGGCGCTCGCACGACGCCACCACCCGCGGCATCAGCCTGCATGCGATCGTCGGGCTTGCCGCGACGATCACGCGCCCGCGACGCTGCTCTCCGATCTCGCGAATCTCGCGCAACGTATCGTCGAGATCGTCGAGCAGACGCGACACGCTCGCGATCAGGTTCGCACCGACGTCGGTCAGCTGCACGTCGCGCGTCGTGCGGTCGATCAGCTTCAGCCCCAGTTCGGCCTCGAGCTCGCGCACGCAGCGGCTGACCGCGGACTGCGTGAGCCCGATCTCGTCACCCGCCCGACTGAAGCTCTTGAGCCGCGCGACTTCGATGAATACGCGGAGCTGGCGCAGCGTAACGTTCATGTCCCGGCCTCATCAATCGTCGATATCGATGCACGATTTTAATGCGCGAAACGACTTCGATGAATGAATGCGGCACCGGTCGCACATGTTTCGCTGCGGTGCAATACGTTCGCAAACGCACGTGGCATGGGCGGATTGCACAAGATTGGTGATTGTCCCGATTTGCTCACGGGTTATTTTGGCGTCTTATACGCCCCTAGCTGACTTAGCCGTTAGCTCGCTGCCAAGCGGCTCTCGAGGGATTTACCTCTGACATGGCACGCTTCGTGCATTACCTTGCGCACAGGGTGCAGGTTTCGTCGGACGGAAGAGTAGAAACGCCGCTGCCGGCCAACCGGACGCCCCCACCCGGCACTCGACGATCGAGTGCTTGAAGAGTGCGCGGCGCAGGGCAGCGCACCGGAGTTAGCTTCGCTGAGGTGAGGACATGATGCTGTTCGACGATTTGAGAGATAACGAATGGGCGCTGGTCGAGGGTCTGTTTTGCTCGGAGCCCGCACGGAGTGAGCGGCGTGGCCGCCCCCGCGTGGAAGCCCGATCGGTAGTCAACGCCGTGCTGTGGGTGCTGTCGACGGGTGAAGGCTGGTCGAAACTGCCGGGCCGCTATCCGTCCCCGCCGACCTGCCGCCGCCGCTTCGACGAATGGCAGGCGGACGGTACGCTCGCCGAAATCGTGAAACGACTCGGCACGAGCGGCCGTCAGATCTCGCTGCGCGGACGCATCGGCGCAAGCGCGGCGAAGCCGCCCGCGCCGCCGAGCCGCGACCGGCTGCGCGGCGCGTTCTGGACCAATCCGGAATCCTGGCGCGCGCCCGTCAAGATGGCGTAACGAATGCTCGATCGGGCGGCTTCGGCCGCCCGGTTTCTTTTTGCGACGCGACTTCGTTGCGACGCATGCCTTGCCGTCGATTACCGTTGTCGTGCCGCGAAACATCTATTTACTAATATTTACAGCAAGCCTGCACTCCCACGCTTACCTTAGCGTCATATCAACAGGCCGCACTGACGGCTTGAAGGGAGCCCCGCCATGAAAACAATGTCACTGCTCGTTGCATGCGGCATTGTCGTTTCCGTGGCGCTGACCGCTCCCGTCCATGCCGACGATCGGGTGAAACCGCCGCATCGCCAGCAGGATCACCGCAACACCCTCCGCCAGCCGCCGTCCGCCAACCCGCCCAGCCGGCAAACCGTGCCACGCGGCGACTTGCGCGGCGACATCGCCAGCAACGCGCGAGCACGGATTGGCTCACAGCCACCGGGCATGTCGCGTCATCCGTAGTCCTGCCGATTTCGAGATTTCGCCAAAGAAAATGCCGGTATCCGGGAACTGCGCCCCATGCGGCGGGTCACATCGTTGCCATGAGCACAGCGTGGCAGCAGCAAAAGTATCCGGTACGCCCGTATCCTTGTGATACGGGCTTTTTTTTGCATCGCCGGCCTGCGCGGCGATGCGCGGGGCGGGATGAAGATCGACCGCTACAGGCGGCTTTCGAGAATCGCCACGGCGCTCGCTTCGCTCAATGCGTAGTCGTCCATGCGGCGATCAGTCCAGGAAAGTAATTTCTCGGCGCGCTCGAGGCGCGAGAATTCGGCTCGACCGCTGTCGGTCAATACGGCAATGTCGACCGGTGCATGGAAGCCCGGCGCGGGGGCAACGGTCTTCTGCCTGACCGTGTCCATCAGCCCGAGCGAACGGAGATACTCGAACACGCCCGGGCGGCGTGCCCACGGTACCTGGCGGTACTGCACTCGTCTCAATGCGTCGAGCACCGCTTCGTTGGAATACGTGGCCATCTCGATTCTTTCTTAAAGTGCAGCGACAATGCGAAGCGGCGCGCCGGGCGGGGTCTCCGCCCGCCGAAACCGCCACCGATTCTGGAGGCCAACGTTGTTCGGCGTCGCGTCAGGGCCGTATCGTCAGCCGTCCATAAAAAGACACCATACCCCAATCAAATTGATTCTGTTCGATTCATTTGTACTTCTCTTCATCGGTTTCATGCTCTGCCGCAAGCAGCGTCGAACCATTTCGATCGTCGCCGCCGCGCTGTTCTGGCTGCTGGCGACGGGCTGGCTCGCAGCGCCGCTGATCGCCTGGAGCGAGGCCGGCGTCACGCCGGTCGAGCATCCCGACATGCACGGGCGAACCACGCTGATCCTCATAGGCGCCGGCACGCACCGCACCGACACCGGAGTGCAGCCACCGCCCGACGGCGTCGCGCGCATCCACAAGGTTGCGGCGCTCTATCGCACGTGCCGGCAGCAGGCCGAACGCTGCACCGTGGTGATGTCGGGCGGCGACCCGCAGCATCACGGCGACACCGAGGCAGCCGTCTACGGGCGCCAACTTGTCGCTCAAGGCGTGGCGCCGGCCGACCTCGTGCTCGAACCGAACAGCCGCACAACCTACGAAAACGCGAAATTCACTGCATCTATACTACGCTCACAGTATGACGATGCGCGCGTTCTCGTCACGTCGTCGTACCAGATGCGCCGGGCGTTGCTCGATTTCCGCCGTTTCGGCATCGATCCGCAGCCCGTTTATGCGAATCTCCGACGCGCGCAGACGGGCTGGCTGCCGCGCTGGCGCAATGTGGCCAATGCCGAGCAGGCGCTGCACGAGCTGGTCGGGATCGCACAATTCCACGTGTATCGTTGGCTCGGCTGGTTTTGACGACGGCGCGCAAACCTGCGCGAAAATCGCTGCACCACCCTGGATGGCAGACGCGTGACGAAGTGCGCGAAGTGTTGCGCGACTTCAACGGGGCCTTGCGTCGTGCGACGATCCGGTGCACATTGATCCGTCACTTTTGTTACACTCGACACGCACTCGATTGCAGTCGCCAGACGAAACGGCAACACTCGGGTTCATCACCACTTAGCGGAGGTAAAGCAATGAAGAAGACGTCCCTGGCTATCCTGGTAGCGATGTCGGCGCTGACTGGCGCAGCGTATGCGCAAGAGAGCACGCAGATTCAGACCATCACCGATCCGGCCAAGATCGCCGAGATCGAGCAGCGTGCACAAGCGCTGCAACAGCAGCAAGCGGCCGAAGCGGCTCAGCCGGCGGCGCAGGAAGAGCATCACCACGGCAAGAAGGCTGCGCATCACAAGGCAGCAGCGAAGAAGGCCGGCAAGAAGGCGAAGGCTGCAGACGCTGCCAGCCAGTAAGTTCGGCGGCACCGCTCCAGTAAAAAGCCGAATCCGGGTAACCGGGTTCGGCTTTTTTGGTTGCGGCGCCCGCGCGCTGTGCTAAAGTCGCGCACCGAAATTTTCCACCCGTGCGCACCCCGGTGCGGAGGACAGCATGAGCAACATTCAACTCGACATCGAGTGGACCGAAGCCGCCACTCGCCAGATCAAGCAACTGATGCCCCGCGGCTCGGACGACGCGTTTCTCGCGCTGCCGCCGATCGAATGCCTGCCGATGGAGGGCGACGTGCTGTTCCTCGGCCCGCAAGGCAAGCAGCAACCGTTCATCGTTGCCGAGCGTCAGTATCACCATGACGGCGATGCCGACTGGACGATCATCCTGATCCTCGACGTACCCAGCGCATCGCACTGACGCGCCGCCGCGACCGGACACGTCCGGTCGCCCTACCCGGCTCGGACTCAGACGAGCTTCGACAGCACGCGGATTTCGGAACGCTCGATCCAGTCCGCGGCCGCTTCGCGATAAGCGAGAATATGCGCGGAACGCGCATGGGCGGCCAGCGCCTCCTCGCTCTCCCAACGCTCGACGAATACGAACCGCGCGGGCTCCTTCAGATCCCGGTGCAGGTCGTACTGCAATGCGCCCGCTTCGTTGCGGGTCGGCTCGACGATTCCCTCAAGCACGGTGCGCAGTTTCTCCTCCGCGCCCGGCTTCGCCACGATCAGCGCCACGACTGCAATTTCCGCCATTCCCGCCTCCTTCATCCGAAAAAGTCCGAGAATACGCGAATCCCGCACCACGCATCGGCTATGCCGATACGACAGGGCGATGGCACCAAAAAAATAGCCCGCGCTTCAGAGAAGCGCGGGCGAAACCGTCGCCCTACGAGGATAGGCGACGGGGCCATCGAGATCCGCACGCTGGCGCGGATCGTCATCTGTTGCGCCGACGCTTGGCGCGTCGGCATGTGAGGGTGTCGATGCCGTTGTTCAGGCGCTCGCGGCGCATTCCCGGCCTCTGACACCGTCCTCCCTGCTCTAACGATTCCAACCTATAAAGCAGGTTGCGTGCCAGGCATGACGTGATCAACATTCCATTGATTTATAAGGACATTTTTTTAGATCGGCGACAATGTGACACGTGTTCTGTCCTCGTAACGCTCGAATGTTACGTAACGTCACGAGAAGGGACGGGCCCCACCGAACAGGCGTACGCGTCGGCGAGCGGCCATGAAAAAAGCCCGCCGGATGGCGGGCTTTTCAAGGGGGCGGAAAACGCCGGGATCAGCGGAGCTGATTCACGAGCAACCCCATGATCTGGCGAGCCGGCGACGACGTATCGATCGCGCCCGCATCGTCGACGACCGCGACACGCGTCTGATCGGCCGTGAGCGCCTTCACGTTGACGCGATACTGCTTCGCCTGCTTTTCCTTCTTGCCGTGGAACAGCTGGCTCCAGAAGCCCTGCTCGGCCGCACTCAGATCCTTCGGATCGACGTAGCGCACGAAGTACAGACCCTTCGAGCGATCGCGATCGTCGACCGTGAAGTTCGCGCGATCGAGCGCGAGACCGACGTGCAGCCACGACCGGTCGTACGGCTCGCCGAGCGTGACTTCGGACGGCACGGCCGCTTCAGCCGCGTCATTGCCTTGCGCCGACGTGCGCGAGACGTTCTGGGCAGCAATCGCCGCGGCAGCCTTCGACGACGCGTCGCCATCGGCCTTCTTGTCCTTCGGTACCGCGTTGTCCTTGATGTTCGCGATCGGCGGCTCGCCGTTCTTCGCGCGCTGCTCGTTCTGCGCGAGCACGGCCATCAGCCGCTTCAGGTATTCTGTCTCGAGCGCCGGATCGTTCGGCTTCGGTTCCCACTTGCTCGAATCGTTGTTCGCACCGGTGATCGCCTCGCGCATGCCCTTCTGGCTGATGAACACGTAGGTGCCGCCATTTGGCGCCGAATCGAGACGCGTGCGGTACTTGTTGCGCTCGGCCGTCACGTACGAATTGCCCATCGCCTTCGAGATCACGCTGCGGATCAGGCCGTCGTTGATCTGCGGATGGGTTTCGTTCCAGTCGGTTTCCATCACGCCCTTGTCGCGCTGGTCGACGACGAGCAGGAAGCCCTGCTCCTGCCAGAAACGGCGCACCTGCGGCCAGATCGCGGCGGGCTGCTTGCCGTCGATCACGAGCCAACTTTCGGTGCCGTCGCGCTGGATATGCATGCCGGCCACGGCCGGCGCGACGGTGTCCAGCGCAGGCGCGGCCTGCTGGACCTGCTGGAGCGCGGACAGGGAAGTCGCGCCGCCCTGGGGCGGCAGCGAACGCTGATCGGCCGTCTCGTCGAGCATGTTGGGCGGCACTGCGAGCGACGCTTCCTTCGATTTCGAATCGCTCTTGTAGTCCACTTTCGTGGGCGACGACGTACCGCAACCGGCGACGAGCGCGCCGGTGGCGAGCACTGCAGCGAACCGCATGGTAAGACGAAGATCAGTCATGTTCGGGGAATCCTCTTCCGCTAAATCACGGCGCTTTCCGTGGATCAACCTTGCATTTTACCGGGGCCGCGCTGCGATGTGCAAAAAAGCGACGGCCAAGAAAAAACCCGCGCCAGCCTGAGCTGACGCGGGTTCTTGTCTGGTCGGGGCGAGAGGATTTGAACCTCCGACCACCTGCACCCCATGCAGGTACGCTACCAGGCTGCGCTACGCCCCGAAAGAAAAAAATTATAACAGACAGTTTCCCGGTTTAGAACGGGTCGCATGCATTTTGTGAATGTTCTCGTGAAATTTTTTTGCGTGACGACGCCAATGCAGGCAACCTGCGGCACCGATCCCGCATCGCCGTCATCGCTTGCGCGCGACGCAGATGACCGTCAAGCCGGCGACGCGATTGAAGCGGAACATCGGCAGCTCGATACGACAGATCGTCTTGAGCAAGCCGTTGACGAACGGATGATGGCGGCGCAATTGCGACTCGGGCTCGCGCGGATGCGAACGCGCCCGCTCGCCGAGCCGCAATGCGGCCGCGAGCGGAAACGTGAGGCCGAAATAATAGGCGCCGTGCTCGACGTCGAGCCCCGCACGCCGGACCACGTCCTCGAGGCCGCCGAGCGTGTATCTGCGCTTGTGCTCGAGGAAATCGTCGTGGCCGCTCCACAGGAACTGGAACGCGGGAACCGTGATCAGGAACCGGCTACCCGAGGGCGCGCCCTTCACGTACTGCGTCAGCAGTCCGACGTCGTCGTCGACATGTTCGAGCACGTCCATCAGCAACACGAGATCGGCATCGAAGCGATCGACGGCGCGCCGAAAGTGGATCGGCTTGCCGGCCGCCTCGCCGTCGCTGTCGTCGGCGTAGCTCGTATCGACGCACCATGCTTCCGTCGCCTGCGTGCGCTCGAGCAGATGCTTCGAGAAAAAACCGGAGCCCGCGCCGACGTCGAGTATCCGGTTCGCGCCCGATGCGCCGAGGAACCGGCGAATCGCGCTCGCCTTCGACGCGTAGTACCAGTGATCGCCCACCCCCGCACCGAGTACGTCGACTTCCTTCAGGTCCATGGTGCTTCCCCGTGATGGCTGCCGTGTTGTGATGTCGAATCCGCCACTGATGCCGATCTTACCTCGCCGCTGCCGCCGATCGTATCCGTCGATGCCCGGGGCCGCGGCGCTTCGGCATCCGGTGAAACCCGCGCCGGCCAAGGCCGGCCGCGGATTTTCAGGGCCGCTTCGAAACACGCCTGGCGACGGCCCGGACAAACCAAACGACCGTTTGATTCAGCAGCTCGTCGACCGCGAATCCATTGTCCGGCAGTCCGCCGGCGCATCGCGTCCGGGCGCCCGTTGTTTGGTAACGCCGCTCTAGCACGCTATGACACACTGCACGGCATCGACGCTCGCGCCGTGCAGTGGCGCGCGCCGCCGTCGATCAAGACAAGACATGGAGACAGACGATGCGGAATACGGTCCGGCGCGGCCATCGCTCGCCTTTGGCAATTTTCGACTGGTTTTCCGGCCTGCGACGCACGGTCGCCCCAAGATCGCATACGACATTCCGCATGTTCGGCTGCGGCGCGCTGGCGCTCGCCCTGCTCTGCGCCGGCTGCGCCGAATCGGCCGCGCAGCGCGACAGCAACACGTCCATCGCATCGACGAAGATCGAGCGCACCAAGGCCGAGCGGCTCGCGCGCGAGCAGCAGATCGCGCGCACCGTGCCGTCGCTCGCATCGATCAGCCTCACGCAGCCGCGGCCGTTCACGCTGCGCGACTCGGGCCAGAACGGCGCGATGACGTTCCTGCGCGACGTCGATTTCCGCATCGTCAACAACCTCGGCTTCTTCATTCATCAGCTGTCGGCCACGCTCGTGCCGACGCAGGCCGGCGCACCGATCGTCTTCGACGATCCGACGAGCTTCGAGATCGACGTGCACGAAGGCACGGTCACGCTCGACAACGCGAAGCTGACCGCCCTCTTCAACACCTACATCTTCGGCTATCGCAACGCGCCGCTGCGCAAGCTCGCGGTGTCGGCCGGCGACGGCGTGATCCATCTGCAAGGCGAGATGCAGCGCGACGGCTGGGTACCGTTCTCGCTGACCGGCACGCTCGCGATCCGCGACGGCAGCCAGCTCGTGTTCCACCCGACCGGTGTGCGCGTGTCGGGCCTCAACGCACAGCCGGTGATGCGCGCGGCCAACGTGAAAATGGCCGACCTGCTGAAGGTGCAGACCCCGATCGCGCAACTCGCCGGCGACGATCTCGTGATGGCGGTCGACAAGCTGATGCCGCCGCCGCGCCTGAAACTCACGATCACCGCCGTGCGCGTGACGCCGGCGGGCCTCGACCTGAAGCTCGACGACGGCTCGCGTGCCGGCTTCGCGATGCCCGCGAACGCACCGCAGCAAGCGATGTATATCCGCGGTGGCGACGTGAAATTCATGCGCTCGATGCCGATGAACGCGGACATCCTGATCGGCCCGCTCGACGCGTCGAAGCGCGGCCAGACGTTCGTGTTCGACCTGTATCACTATCGCGACCAGGTGTCGGCCGGCTACTTCAACTTCGACGAAAGCGGCGCGATGGCGATCCGGATGCCTTCGTATGCAGGCCCGGCCAGCGGCGCACTGCTCGGCAACGCGGCCGCGCGCCTGAACGACAGCTTCCTCGCCGCGCAGCAGAATGCGCTGCGCGACGTGCGCCAGCACTGGGAAGCGTACGCGCTCGCCGCAGACGCCGCGCGACCCGGCATGCAGAAGGTCGCGATGCGGCGCACGTCGACGACGCCGTTCAACGAGCGGCACGTGTCGAACCGCAACCCGACGATCCATCTGCGCAACGTCGACTTCAACCTGTCCGGCGATATCGGCTTTCACGTCGAGGATCTCGACGTGGAACTCGTGTCGAAGCGCCCGGGCGAACCCGTCGATCTCGACGATCCGAACCAGTACGACATCCGCATTCTCGGCGGCACGGTCGTCGAGTCGTGGAAGGCGATGTCGGCGCTCTTCAACAACTACCTGCTCGACTATTCGCCGCGTTCGCTGAACGACCTGCAATTGAGCGCGGACGGCCAGAACCTGCGCGTCCAGGGCGGCATCAAGCTGTGGAATCACGTACCGGGCGTCTGGTTGCCGACCGACATGAAGGGCTCGCTGACGGTGCTCGATGATCGGCACCTCGCCTTCAAGCCGTCGCAGGTGTCGGTGCTCGGCATCCCGCAGGCGACGCTGCTGCGCTCGCTCGGTATCGAGCTCGCGTCGCTGACGCCGTTGCAGCGGCGCGGCGCGGAACTGCGCGGCGACACGCTCGTGCTCGACCAGTACACCGTGTTTCCGCCGCCCGTGCTGAACGGCAAGCTCGCCCAGGCGACGGTCGAGCCCGACGGATTGCGGCTCATGTTCCGGCGCGCAGCGGGCGCGCCCGCACCGAAGCGGCCGCAGATCGACGCACCGAGCTACATGTGGATGGAAGGCGGCGACATGAAGATGTTCAACGTGCTCGAACTCAACGTGCGCGCGCTGATCCGGAATTCGGCCGAGGCCGGCCCGATGCGGTTCGACCTGTACGGGTATCGCAGCCAGGTCGCGCAGGGCTCGGTGCGGATGCTGCCGGACGGCACGCTGGTCGTCGACATGGGGCGCAAGAATCCGCTCGCGTCACGCTGATTCCGTCGTGCTGCCCCCTGATGCGCGACCCGCATGAAAAAAGCCCGATGGCAGGTCGCCAACCGGGCTTTTCGAGGCATCCTGTGCGCCGTGC
>NZ_BBSK01000016.1:0-19781 GCF_001319805.1 Burkholderia sp. E168m22 | reverse complement strand
GTGTTTCAGTCCGTCGATCACATCCAGCAACGCCTGCCGCAACGCGATGACGTCGACGTTTGCGCCCGGCCTGGCTGCGCCGCGCGCATCGACGGCCTGCGCGTCAGATTCGACCGGCTCCGCCGCGGCCCGCTCGCTGCCCGGCGAATCGAGCCGGTTGCGCGCACCGTTGATCGTGAAGCCCTGCTCGTACAGCAACTCGCGAATCCGCCGGATCAGCAGCACTTCGTGATGCTGGTAATACCGCCGGTTGCCGCGCCGCTTCACCGGCCGCAGCTGAGTGAATTCCTGTTCCCAGTAACGCAGCACATGTGGTTTGACCCCGCATAGTTCGCTGACTTCGCCGATCGTGAAGTAGCGCTTCGCGGGAATCGGAGGCAAGACGACTTTCTCAACCGTGGTGGTCATCGTCGGTTAACCGTCGGTAAGGGTGCGCGGCGGCCGCGCGGGGCGTGGGCGCGCGTATTACTCCGCGCCGTTTTCGACTAGCGCCTTCAGCTTCTGGCTCGCGTGGAAGGTTACCACCCGGCGGGCCGCGATCGGAATCGCCTCGCCCGTCTTCGGATTGCGGCCCGGACGCTGCGGCTTGTCGCGCAGCTGGAAATTGCCGAACCCCGACAGCTTGACGCTTTCGCCGTTTTCGAGCGCGTCGCGGATCACTTCGAAAAACGCCTCGACCATGTCCTTCGCTTCACGCTTGTTCAGCCCGACGCTGTCGAACAGCAGCTCCGCCAGTTCCGCCTTCGTCAGCGTCGGCGTCTCGGCGGACGCCGGCGCCGACGCGTCGCGGTTCATCGCGCTGCGTTGCGCCGTCAGGAGGGCTTCGAATTCACTCGAGGTCATGTCGTTCATATCTGCCATACAGCGCGTTGAATCAAAACTTACGATGGAAAAAAGCCGCCCGCGAACGGGCGGGCCCTCTCCTTAGCCGCGCAGGCGCGCACCGGCACGAGCCATTCGCTCGACCAGCGTCTGAATCGCCTGATCGACGACCTCGTCCTGCAGCGTGCCAGCCGCGTCCTGCAGCGTCACGCGGAAGGCAAGGCTCTTCTCGTTCGCGGCAAGACCACCGGAAGTATTTGATTTTGCACGAAATTCGTCGAAGAGTACAACCTTCTGAACGAATCGGCAGGCCTCTTCGGCAAGCGCCTTCTTCATTTCGTCGAAAAGTGCCTGAACCTCGACCGCCTGATCGACGACAACGGCGATATCGCGACGGACCGGCGGAAATTTCGACACGTCGGTCGGCGCGGGCAGCGTACGGGTAATCAGCGCGTCCGCGTCGATTTCGAACATCACCGGCGGGTGCGGCAGCTCGTATTTCTGCATCAGGCGCGGATGCAACTCGCCGATCCAGCCGACCGCGCGGCCCTCGACTTCGATCCGTGCGCTGCGGCCCGGATGAAGGGCCGGATGCTCGGCCTTCACGAAACGCGCAACCGCCGGCGCGAGCAGCGCTTCGAGATCGCCCTTCACGTCGAAGAAATCGACCGCGCGGGTCGCCACGCCCCACTGCTCGTCGAGTGCCGGACCGTACGCCAGCGCGCCGACGCGCTTCGGCTGCGCATGACCTTCGACCGCCAGCTCGCCGGCCTTCACCGACGGATCGGCGATGAACACGCGCCCCGATTCGAACACGCGCACGCGATCGGCGCGGCGGTTCAGGTTGTGGCGCAGCACGGCGATCAGGCTGCCGAACAGCGTCGTGCGCATCACCGAAAGCTGGCTCGCGATCGGGTTCAGCAGGCGGATCGGGTTGTCGTTGCCCGCGAAATCGTGCTCCCACTCCGCATCGACGAAGCTGAAGTTGACGGTTTCCGCGTAGTCGCGCGCGGCAAGCGTGTGACGGATATCGTGGATCGAACGTCGCGTCTCGTGGGTCGCGCGCATTTCGCTCGTCGCGACCGGCGGCCGCGCCGGGATCTTCTCGAAACCGTAGATGCGCGCCACTTCCTCGATCAGGTCTTCCTCGATCTCGATGTCGAAGCGATGCGACGGCGGCGTGACGAGGAACGCGTCGTCTTCACGCTCGAACGGCAGGCCGAGGCGCGTGAAGATGTCCGCGATCTCGTCGGCGTCGATCTTCACGCCGATGATGCGGTTCGCGCGCGACACGCGCATCTTCACCGGCGCGCGCTGCGGCAGGTTCACCGCCTGATCGTCGACCGGGCCGGCCTTGCCGCCGCAGATCTCGAGGATCAGCTGCGTGATGCGCTCGACGTGCTCGACGGTCGTCGCGTAATCGACGCCGCGCTCGAAGCGATGGGCCGCATCGGTCGAGAAGTTGTACTTGCGCGCGCGGCCGCGGATGCTGTCCGGCCACCAGAACGCGGCTTCCAGGTAGATGTTGGTCGTATCGAGCGTGACGGCCGTGCTGTCGCCGCCCATGATGCCGGCCAGGCTTTCGACCTGACGGTCGTCCGCGATCACGCCGACCGTTTCGTCGAGTTCGACCGTGTTGCCGTTGAGCAGCTTCAGCGATTCGCCGCGCTTGCCCCAGCGCACTTCGATGCCGCCGTGGATCTTGTCGAGATCGAACACATGCGACGGGCGGCCGAGTTCGAACATCACGTAGTTCGAGATGTCGACGAGCGCGGACACGCTGCGCTGGCCCGAGCGTTCGAGGCGCTCGACCATCCACTGCGGCGTCTTCGCATGCGCGTTCACGCCGCGGATCACGCGACCCGAGAAACGGCCGCACAGATCGGGCGCGGCAATGCGCACCGGCAGCGTTTCGTCGAGCTCGACGTTCACCGGGCGGATGTCGACCGGCGTCAGCGGCGCGCCGGTGATCGCGGCCGTCTCGCGCGCGATGCCGAACACCGACAGGCAGTCGGCCTTGTTCGGCGTCAGCTTGATTTCGAAGATCGTGTCGTCGAGATTAAGGGTCTCGCGGATGTCCTGGCCGACCGGCGTGTCTTCCGGCAGGATCAACAGCCCGCTGTGATCCTCGGACAACTTCAGCTCGCGCGCCGAGCACAGCATCCCCTGGCTCTCCACGCCGCGCAGCTTCGACAGCTTGATCGCGAACGGCTTGCCGCCCTCTTCCGCCGGCGGCAGTTCCGCGCCCACCAGCGCGACCGGCACTTTGATGCCGGGCGCCACGTTCGGCGCGCCGCAGACGATGTTCAGCGTCGCGCCGGTGCCGGCGTCGACCTGGCAGACATTGAGCTTGTCCGCATCCGGATGCTTGACGACTTCGAGCACGCGGCCCACGACGATCTTCGACGTCGGCGGCGCAGCCTTGCTCAGCGATTCGACTTCGAGCCCCGCCATCGTCAGCGCGTGCGACAGCTCGTCGGTCGTCAGCTGCGGGTCGACAAAGGTTCTCAACCAGGATTCAGGGAATTGCATGGATGTCTACGTTCGAAACAGGTTAGATCGACGCCCGGAGCCCCGTCGGAAACGTCCATCGGGGGCGTGCGCGGGCACAGGTCGGCGCGGCGAGCGGCGTTATGCGAACTGGCGCAGGAAACGCAGGTCGTTCTCGAAGAACAGCCGCAGATCCTGGACGCCGTAGCGCAGCATCGTGAGGCGCTCGAGGCCGCTGCCGAACGCGAAACCGATGTAGCGCTCGGGGTCGAGGCCCATGTTGCGGATCACGGTCGGATGCACCTGCCCCGAGCCGGAAATCTCGAGCCACTTGCCGGCGTTCTTGCCTTGCTCGAACATCATGTCGATCTCGGCCGACGGTTCCGTGAACGGGAAATACGACGGACGGAAGCGCACGAGGATGTCGTCGCGCTCGAAGAATTTTTTCAGGAAGTCGGTATAGACGCCCTTGAGGTCGGCGAAGCTGATGTTTTCGTCGATCCACAGCCCCTCGACCTGATTGAACATCGGCGAGTGGGTCGCATCGCTGTCGACGCGATACGTGCGGCCCGGCGCGATCACCTTGATCGGCGGACGGTTCATGCGCGCGTAACGCACCTGCATGGGGCTCGTGTGCGTGCGCAGCAGCAACTGGCGGCCGTCGGCATCCTTGCCTTCGACGTAGAAGGTGTCCTGCATCGAACGCGCCGGATGGTTCTCCGGGCTGTTCAGCGAAGTGAAGTTGTACCAGTCGGTCTCGATCTCGGGGCCGTCGGCCACGTCGAAACCGATCGAGCCGAAAATCTGTTCGACACGCTCCCACGTGCGCATCACGGGGTGCAGGCTGCCTGCGCCGGCGCCGCGGCCCGGCAACGTCACGTCGATCGCTTCGGCGGTGAGGCGCTGATTCAGCAGCGCGTCGGCCAGTGCCTGGCGACGGGCGATGAGCGCGGCTTCAACCTGCTGCTTCGCGACGTTGATGCGTGCGCCTTCGGTCTTGCGTGCTTCGGGATCGAGCTTGCCGAGGCCCTTCAGCAACTCGGTCAGCGCACCCGATTTGCCGAGAAATCGTGCTTTCTCGTTTTCGAGCGTGGTGATGTCGGCAGCCTGTTCGAAGGACTGCTGCGCGTCGGCGACAATCTGGTCCAGATCCATAGATCCCATCATTTCCAACGTCATTCGGTCTTGGCGAGCGAATCCGCCCACCAAACAAAAAAGGGGCTCGGAAGAGCCCCGTTTTCGCTGCAGCGGCCGAGACTACCGGAACCTCGCTGCAACTAACCACGCAGTGCTAATTTCGCAATTAGGCTGCAACGGCGGCTTTCACCTGCTTGACGATCGCAGCAAAAGCAGCCTTGTCGAACACCGCCATGTCGGCCAGGACCTTACGGTCGAGTTCGATCGACGCCTTCTTCAGGCCGTTGATGAACACGCTGTAGGTCATGTCGTGCTGGCGAACTGCCGCGTTGATACGCGTGATCCACAGTGCGCGGAACACACGCTTCTTGTTGCGGCGATCGCGGTACGCGTACTGACCAGCGCGCATCACCGCCTGCTTGGCGATGCGGTAGACGTTATTGCGGCGGCCGCGATAACCCTTGGCCAGGTTGATGATCTTCTTGTGGCGGGCCCGTGCGGTTACCCCACGTTTGACTCGAGGCATGTTTCTCTCCTTGGAGTATCAGTTGAGGGGTTACGCGAACGGGAGCATCGCGCGGACGGAGTTCAGATCGGAATCATGAACTGCCGTTGCGCCGCGCAGATGGCGCTTGTTCTTCGTGGTTTTCTTGGTCAGGATGTGACGCTTGAAGGCTTGACCGCGCTTGACGGTACCGCCCGGACGCACCACGAAGCGCTTTGCAGCGCTCTTCTTGGTCTTCATCTTAGGCATGACGAACAACTCCAGTTTATTAGATGGCGATGGGTGTGCGGTTGGCTTGCGCCCTTGACCCGCCCTTCGAAACCCAGTCCACTTGTGTACGGCGCACCGCTTGCGCAGCCGCCGTCATCGTTGGCGCGCCGCCCTGACCGGGCAACGCGCCGAACCACTGTCGAACCTGCGCGCGAGGCGCGCGGGCCCGTTACTTCTTTTTCTTCGGCGAGAGCACCATGATCATCTGGCGCCCTTCCATCTTCGGCATCTGCTCGACCTGGCCGACTTCCTCGAGATCCGTGCGCAGACGCTCGAGCATCCGCATACCGATTTCCTGGTGAGCCATTTCACGGCCGCGGAAACGCAACGTGATCTTCGTCTTGTCGCCCTCTTCGAGGAAGCGCACGAGATTGCGGAGCTTGACGTTGTAATCCCCGTCATCGGTACCCGGACGGAACTTGACTTCCTTGACCTGGATGACCTTCTGCTTCAGCTTCGCTTCGTGCTGCTTCTTCGATTCCTGGTACTTGAACTTGCCGTAATCCATCAGACGGCAAACCGGCGGCACCGCTTGCGGCGCGATCTCCACCAGGTCAACATCCAGTTCTTCCGATTTACGGAAAGCGTCAGCGAGTTTTACGATACCGAGCGGTTCGTTCTCGATCCCGACCAGGCGCACTTCCGGCGCAGTGATTTCACCGTTGATGCGGTGCGACGACTTATCAGTAGCGATGTTACGTTTCCTCTAAAAATTAAAAAAACGAGCCGCGCTGCCAGGGCGGTTACTTGAACGAGCGCAGGTCTTCCTGCAGACGCTCAACGAAGGCTTCGACCGGCATTACGCCAAGATCGACGCCGCCACGGGCACGCACGGCTACCGTTTGCGCATCACGCTCCTTATCGCCCACGACGAGGAGATAAGGCACCTTTTCCAGCGTGTGCTCGCGTATTTTATAGCTAATCTTCTCGTTGCGCAAATCGGCCGCCACTCTAACCCCTTGTTTTTGCAACGTTTGGGTCAGAGACTGCGCATATTCGGCCTGACTTTCGGCGATATTGAGCACAATTGCCTGGTACGGCGCGAGCCAAACCGGCATTGCACCAGCATGGTGCTCGATCAAAATGCCGAGGAATCGCTCCATCGAACCGACGATCGCGCGGTGCAGCATCACCGGCCGGCGGCGGCTGTTGTCTTCCGCGACGTACTCGGCCCCCAGGCGCTCCGGCAACACCATGTCGAGCTGCAGCGTGCCGCACTGCCACGAGCGGCCGAGCGCATCCTTGATGTGGTACTCGATCTTCGGACCGTAGAACGCGCCCTCACCCGGCAATTCTTCCCACGTAAGGCCGCAGGCCGTCAGTGCATCGCGCAAACCCTGCTCGGCACGATCCCACGTCTCGTCCGTACCCGCACGCTGGTCGGGACGCAGCGACAACTTGATGTCGATGTGATCGAAACCGAAGTCCTTGTACACGCTCATGGCCAGCGTGTTAAACGCGATCGATTCCGAGATGAATTGGTCTTCCGTACAGAAGATGTGCGCATCGTCCTGCACGAAGCCGCGCACGCGCATCAGGCCGTGCAGCGCGCCCGATGCCTCGTTGCGGTGGCACGAGCCGAATTCCGCGTAACGCAGCGGCAGATCGCGATACGAGCGCAGGCCGTGCTTGAACACCTGGACGTGGCCCGGGCAGTTCATCGGCTTGATCGCGTAGTCGCGCTTCTCCGACTCCGTCGTGAACATGTTCTCGCGATAGTTCTGCCAGTGGCCCGACGCTTCCCACAGCGAGCGGTCCATGATCATCGGCGTCTTGATCTCGAGATAACCGGCTTCGTTGACGCGGCGGCGCATGTACTGCTCGACCTGCTGCCACAGCGCCCAGCCCTTCGGATGCCAGAACACCATGCCCGGCGACTCTTCCTGCATGTGGAACAGGTCGAGCTGCTTGCCCAGCTTGCGGTGGTCGCGCTTTTCCGCTTCCTCGAGCATGTGCAGGTACTGATCCTGGTCTTCCTTCTTCGTCCAGGCCGTACCGTAGATACGCTGCAGCTGCTCGTTCTTCGAATCGCCGCGCCAGTACGCGCCCGCGACCTTCATCAGCTTGAAGACCTTCAGCTTGCCGGTGGACGGCACGTGCGGGCCGCGGCACAGATCGGTGAAGCCGCCGTGCGAGTACAGCTTGATTTCGTCGCTTTGCGGAATCGATTCGATGATCTCGGCCTTGTACTTCTCGCCGATGCTGCGGAAGTAACCAGCCGCTTCGTCACGCGACACGACACGGCGCGTGACCGGCTCGTCCTTCTTCGCGAGTTCCTGCATGCGCTTTTCGATCTTTTCCAGATCTTCCGGCGTAAACGGGCGGTTGTACGAGAAGTCGTAATAGAAACCGTTGTCGATCACCGGGCCGATCGTCACCTGCGCGTCCGGATACAGCTCCTTCACCGCATACGCGAGCAAGTGGGCGGTCGAGTGGCGGATGATGTCGAGGCCGTCGGCATCCTTGTCCGTGACGATCGCGAGCGACGCGTCGCGGTCGATCACCGTCGACGTATCAACGAGCTCGCCATCGAGCTTGCCACCAAGCGCAGCCTTCGCAAGGCCGGGACCGATCGAGGCCGCAACCTCGGCAACTGTCACCGGATGCTCGTATTGTCGAACTGAGCCGTCAGGCAAGCGTATCGAAACCATAGCAATCTCCGTGATGCCGACAGTGGGCGGCAGACCAGGTACGCGAGATCGAACTCACGCGTCAAAAAATTCGCGACAAAAAAAATGCGGCCCCGCTTTCGAGGGGCCGCATTCGATACTTCACTCAGACTGAAAGGGCGAAAACGTTCCTCGACTAGCGTCGCTCCGAAGTGGTTTCGGTCAACGTTCGCGGTGTCATAACCGTATTCGCCTTGTTCGCGTTGAGTTGTGTACTGCACTGAACACCCGGAGGCCGGGCATTCTCAATTCGTTGGTAGGCTCGATTGGATTCGAACCAACGACCCCCACCATGTCAAGGTGGTGCTCTAACCAACTGAGCTACGAGCCTAGAGAAGCTAAGATTATATGGAGCGGCTACCGACTTGGCAAGTGTTTTATGCGGTCGCAGCAAAACAATGTCGTTCCAACCCTATCACGATTTCCGCCCTGCCCGCACGACGCCCTGCACCTCGCCGAGCAGCGTGCACGCGCGCTGCACCTGCGCCGAATTCGATACCTCGACCGTGAACTGCATGAATGCCGCATTGCGGCGACTCTGCGTCTTCACGCCCACGACATTGATCTTTTCGCGTGCGAACACTTCGGAGATATCGCGCAGCAACCCTTGCCGGTCGCTCGCCTCGATCATCAGGTCGACCGGATACACGGACGCGCCGCGCCCGCCCAGCACGTCGGCCGACCAGGTCGTCTGCAACACGCGCTCCGGCGCGCGCTCGACCATCCGGCGAAACGTCGGGCAGTCGCTGCGATGAATCGACATTCCCTTGCCGCGCGTGACGAAACCGCTGATCGGATCGGGCGGCGCCGGACGGCAGCAGCGCGCCAACTGCGTCAGCAGCGCGTCGACGCCCACCACCAGCACGCCGGTCGACGCGCCGTGCGCGACGCTCGCGCCGCTGCTGCGCTTCTCGAAATCGGCCGGCGCCTCGGGCGCCGGTTCCGGCGGCGGCGCATCGGACAGCGCGTGTTCGACGTTGCGCAGGCTGAACTCTTCCTTGCCGACGACCGAGAACAACTCCTCGGGTGACTTGAAGCCGAGCTTCGCGGCGAGGTTGTCCAGGTTGACCGACGTCTTGCCCTCGCGCTGCAGCGTCTTTTCGACGAGCGCGCGCCCGTGCGCGACGTTTTCTTCCTGCTCGATCGAGTTGAACCACGCACGCACCTTCTGCCGCGCGCGCGAGCTCTTCAGGTAACCGAGCTGCAGGTTCAGCCAGTCGCGCGACGGCCCGCCTTCCTTCACCGCGACGATCTCGACCGTCTGGCCGTTCGCCAGCGACGTGTTCAGCGGCACCATCACGCCGTCGACGCGCGCGCCACGGCAGCGATGGCCGAGCTCGCTATGCAGGTGATACGCGAAATCGACCGGCGTCGCGCCCTGCGGCAACGCGATCACGCGCGCCTGCGGCGTCAGTACATAGATGTGGTCGTCGTCGAGCGACGTCTCGCGCAATTGCGCCCACGCCTGGTCGCCCGACACTTCGGTGCCGTCCTCGACGTCGTCCTTCCACGCGAGCAACTGGCGCAGCCACGCGATCTTCTCGTCGTACTTGTCGCTCGCGGAGAACTGGCCGCCGTAGCCGCGCGCGCCGGCCTCCTTGTAGCGCCAGTGCGCGGCGACGCCGTACTCGGCGAAACGATGCATCTCCTGCGTGCGGATCTGCACTTCGAACGCACGGCCGTCGTCGCCGATCACGACCGTATGCAGCGACTTGTAGCCGTTCGGCTTCGGCCGCGAGATGTAGTCGTCGAATTCCTTCGGCACCGGCTGCCACAGGTGATGCACGATGCCCAGCACCGCGTAGCAATCCTTGATGTCGGGCACGATCACGCGAAACGCGCGCACGTCGTACAGCTCGGAGAAGTCGAGCTCCTTGCCGCGCATCTTGCGCCAGATGCTGTAGATATGCTTCGGCCGGCCGCTCACGTCGGCCTGGATGTGCGCTTGCGCGAGCTCGTGCTGCAGCCGCGCGATCGCCTGCGTGACGTACGCCTCGCGCTCGATGCGCTTCTCGTCGAGCAGCTTCGCGATCCGCTTGTAGGTGACGGGATCCTCGAAGCGGAACGCGAGATCCTCGAGCTCCCACTTCAGTTGCCAGATGCCGAGACGGTTCGCGAGCGGCGCATAGATCTCCAGCGTCTCGCGCGCGACGTCGGGCGGCGGATCGAGCTTCGCGGCCGCGTAGTAGCGCAGCGACTGCAACCGCGACGCGAGCCGGATCAGCACCACGCGGATGTCCTGCGCGAAGGCGAGCAGCATCTTGCGCAGCGCCTCGATTTGCGTGCGCCGCTCTTCCGCCGCGTCGCGCCCGGAGTCGGGCTTCGCGGCATTCTGCGCGGCGCGCAGGCTGACGGTGCCGAGCCGCAACAGCTTGCGCACGTCGGACACGAGCCGCGCGACTTCGTCGCCGAAACGCTCGGTCAGCTCGCGCTCGGGGTCGCTCAGGTGCGGCGTCAGCACGAACAGCGCGGCGGCCTGCATCGCGTGCGGATCGACGTTCAGCGTGCGCATGATCGCCGCCGTGCCCGCCGAGTGATCGGCGAGCAGCTCGCCGGACGACAGGCGCGCGTCGCCGGCCCGCTCGCGCACGAACGCGAGCACGTCGTCGAACGACGGCGCCGCGACGGGAGAGGCGGAAACGGATTCGGTCATTGCACGGCCTGCCGGAATACGGTCATCGTCGGATAACGCTCAGCTCCGCTGCGCGGCGACGACCACGATCTCGACGAGCAGCGCCGGATCGGCGAGCTTCGCCTCGACGGTGGCGCGCGGCGGCGTGTTGCCCGGTGCGACCCATGCGTCCCACTCCGCATTCATGCCTTCGAAGTTCGCCAGATCCGAGATGTAGATCTGCACTGACAGCAGATGCGCCTTGTCGCTGTTCGCTTCGGCGAGCAGGCGATCGATGTGGCCGAGCACTTCGCGCGTCTGGCCGCGGATGTCCTGCGTGGTGTCTTCGGCGATCTGGCCGGCCAGATACACGGTACCGTTGTGGATCGCGGTTTCGGAGAGACGGGCCCCGACGTGGTGACGAATGACTGCCATGAAAATGTTCCGGTCGTGATGGATAGGAAATCGGGCGGCGGCACGGCCCGCGTGCCGCCGAACCGCATATTATGACGCGTTTATGCGCCGCCTTCGACGAAAAACCGCCGTGCGAGCGCAATCTGGTCGGCGCTGACGAAGGCCGGCGCATGACCCGCCCCCGGAATCTCGACCTGCGTCACGTGCCGGCCGCGACGGACCATTTCGGCCGCCGTCTCGCGCGACAGCAAGTCGGACGTCTCGCCGCGCACGACGAGGAGCGTCGCATCCGTCGTCTCGATCGCACGCCACAGCGCGGCCTCGCCAAGCGCGGCCAGTTCGGGCGTCGTCGCCTTGAACGGCTCGGCGATGCGCGGGTCGTAGCGCATCGTCCAGCCGCCTTCGGGCAGTTCGTGCAGCAGCGGCCCGT
Source organism: Burkholderia sp. E168m22 (assembly GCF_001319805.1). Classification (NCBI taxonomy): domain Bacteria; kingdom Pseudomonadati; phylum Pseudomonadota; class Betaproteobacteria; order Burkholderiales; family Burkholderiaceae; genus Burkholderia; species Burkholderia sp. E168m22. Next base: position 8,433 of record NZ_BBSK01000016.1, on the reverse strand, counting down.
TGATCTCGCGCCACTCGTCGGCGCTCAGCGCACCGAACGGCAGCGACAGCGACGTCAGGTAGTCGATCCCCTCCTGCTCGGTCGCAAAGCGCGGCTGCACGCCGAGGTACTCGCCGATGCGCGTCAACGAATCGGGCTCGATGCGCGGGCCGACGTCGTTGACGATCATCCGGCGCAGCGGCGAACCGGGGAGCCCGGCGAGCGCCATGCCGATCAGGCCGCCCATCGACGTACCGAACCAGTCGACCGATTCGACGTCGAGCCGTGCGATCAGCGTCACCATGTCGGCCACGTACTGCGGAATCGCATAGTGCCGCGGATCGGCCAACCGGTCCGATTGGCCGCGCCCGACGACATCGGGGCAGACGACGCGATACGTATCGGACAGCGCAGCGGCAAGCCGGTCGAAATCGCGCCCGGAGCGGGTCAGGCCGTGCACGCAGACGAGCACGCGCGGATTCGCGGGATCGCCCCACTCGGTATAGGCGACGTGGTGAAGGCCGGCCGCGCTCGCACACTGCACGCGCCGCTGGCGGGGAACCGGGGGATTCGCTGGGATCGTTGGCATCGTTGGCATCCTGTCGAACGGGGGCGACGCGCGGGACAACGCTTGCGGCGCCCGATGCAAACGATTGTAAACCGCTTCGGAATGACGGGGCGCCACGCGCTCCGGCCCACCACCCGGGACGGGTTCAATCGTTGCGACGCCACGCGTCCCGCAACTGCTCGCGCAGGAAATCGACGAATGTCCGCACCCGCAACGGCACATGGCGAGCGCCGGGATAAACGGCATGCAACGGCGCGGCGGATGCCTCGAAGGCCGGCAGCACACGCACGAGCCGGCCGGCGTCGAGATCGGCGCCGACGTCCCAGATCGACTTCAACGCAATGCCCGCGCCTTCGAGCGCCAGCGTACGCGCCGCGCCGCCGTCGTTCGTCAGCAGCGCGGCCGTCACCTCGACCGCCACGCCGCCTTGCGCGCCATCGAACCGCCATTCGGCACGCGGCTGGTCGCCCATCACGATGCATCGATGCGCACGCAGCTCGGCCGGATGGGCGGGCCAGCCGTGCGCCGCGAGATAGCCCGGCGACGCGCACAGCACGCGGTGATTCGGCGCCAGCTCGCGCGCGATCATCGTCGAATCGGCGAGATTGCCGATCCGCACGGCGACGTCGATGTCGGCTGCGAGCAGATCGACGACCGCATCGGTCAGCATCAACTGCACGGTCAATTGCGGATGCCGCTGCTGAAATGCCGCGACGAGCGGCGCGATTCGGAGGCGGCCGAGTTCGCCGGGCGCCGTCACGCGCAGCACGCCGCTGACCGTGCCGCGGCGGTCGCGCATCAGCGTTTCCGCATGCTCGACTTCGGCCAGGATGCGCAGGACCTGCGCATGAAACTGCGCGCCGTCGTCGGTGAGCGTCTGCTGCCGCGTCGTCCGGTGCAGCAGGCGCACGCCGAGCCGCGACTCGAGATGCGCGAGCCGCTTGCTGACGACCGACAACGACAGGTCGAGCTCGCGCGCCGCCGCCGACAGGCTGCCGGCCGATACGATCCGCGCGAACGTATCGAGCGCGGGGAAATCGTCGATCAGCGTCATGGCGCCCGCCTCACCCCAACCTTTCCTTTTTTCGAAGAATCCATTCGCTTCTTGCCCGTATTTGCATTCAGAACGGAAACCTACCATACCTGTTCCGCGTCGTCGCATGACGCTCTTCACAGGACCCTTGCAACCATGTCGATCCGCCTTCGTTCAGCCGCCCGCCCTGTCGCGCACGCCTTCGCGGCAGCCGCTTGCGTCGTGGCGCTCTGGCCCGCCGCCGCCCGTGCCGCCGATCTCGTCGCGCCGCACAGCCTGACCATCGCGGCAGGCTTGCCGGCCGCGCAGGCCCGCGCGCAAATCCTGGCCGCGCGCCGCTACGGCAGCTTCTGGAATACCGGCGACCCCGCACTCGCCCGCGCGGCACTCGCCACCGACTTCACCGACCGCACGCTGCCGCCCGGCCGCGAACAAGGCGCAGCGGGGCCGCTCGCGGCCTCCAGCACGATGCGCGACGCGATCCCGGATCTGCGCTGCGACATCGAACAGATGATCGTCGCTGGCGACCGGGTCGTCGTGCACCTGCATTTCCGCGGGCATTTCACCGGCGCGTTCAACGGAACGGCCGGGCACGGGCAGGCAATCGACTTCATCGCGACCGATATCTACCGGATCGACCACGGCCGGATCGCGGAAAACTGGCATATCGAGGACAACCTGACGCTGATGCGTCAGCTCGGGCTCGTCGGCTGACGGAGGAGACGATGACTCACGGTAACGACACGCCCGCGACGCCGCTGCCGCGCCGCACCTTCCTGGCCCAGGCCGGCGCCGGGCTCGCGGCTGGCGTCGCGCTGGCCGCAAGCACGTCCGTGCGTGCCGGCGCGCCGGTGCCGGCGCCCGCGACACCGGGCGCCACGCCGTTCTGGCCGGACGGCGCGCGGCTCGTGATCTCGATCTCGATGCAGTTCGAGGCGGGCGGACAACCGCCCACGGGCGCGGACAGTCCGTTTCCGGCCGTCGCGTTTCCGTCGTCGGTGCCGGTCGATCTCGCATCGGCCACCTGGTTCGCGTATGGCTACCGGGAAGGCATTCCGCGCCTGCTCGACCTGTGGGACCGGCACGGCGTGAAAGTGACGTCGCACATGATCGGGGAAGCCGCGCGCCGGCACCCCGAACTGGCGCGCGAGATCGTATCGCGCGGCCACGAAGCCGCCGCGCACGGCCCGACGTGGCGCGCCCAATTCGCGATGAGCCGCGACGACGAGCGCCGCTTCCTGACCGACGCGCGCGACATGGTCGAAGCGGCGACCGGCCAGCGTCCGACCGGCTACAACTGCAACTGGCTGCGGCGCGGCCCGCAGACGTTGTCGCTGCTGCAGGAACTCGGCTATACGTATCACATCGACGACGTCAGTCGCGACGAACCGTTCATCGAGACCGTCGGCGGCCGCGATTTCGTGGTGGTCCCGTACACGCTGCGCAACAACGACATCCTGCTGATCGAAGGCCGCCACTACTCGCCGACGATGTTCGTCGAGCAGATCAAGCTCGATTTCGACCAGCTGTACGCGGAAGCCGGGCAGCGGCGCAGATTGATGTCGATCAGTGCGCACGACCGGATCAGCGGCACGCCGCAGATGGTCCGCGCGTGGGACGACTTCCTGCACTACGCTCGATCACACCCCGGGGTCGCTTTCATGCGCAAGGACGACATTGCGCGCTTCGCGCTGCACAGCCCGTCGACGCTGCGCGAGACCGAAACGATCTGACCGGATTCCGTTCAACTCACCACCCAGGAGAGACTTTCATGGACGATCTGCTCCACGGAAAGACAGTACTCGTCGTCGGCGGCAGCTCCGGCATCGGCGCCGCCACCGCAGCGGCATTCGCGCGGCGCGGCGCGCGGGTGACGATCGCTTCGCGCGATCCACGCCGGTTCGACATCGACGCCCTGCCGGGCGCGCACGTGCGGACCGAAACGCTCGACATCACCGATACGGCGGACGTCGATGCGTTCTGCGCACGCGCCGGCCAGTTCGACCACGTCGTGATTTCTGCCGCGAAGACGGCCACGGGCGCGGTCCGTGCGCTGCCGCTCGCCGACGCGCAGGCAGCGATGAACAGCAAGTTCTGGGGCGCCTACCGCATCGCCCGCGCGATCGATATCGCGCCCGGCGGCTCGCTGACGTTCGTGTCGGGCTACCTGAGCGTGCGGCCGAGCGCGTCGTCGGTGCTGCAAGGCGCGATCAACGCGGCGCTCGAGGCCCTCGCCCGCGGGCTGGCGCTCGAGCTGGCGCCGGTTCGCGTGAACACCGTGTCGCCCGGCCTGATCGCCACGCCGCTGTGGGACAAGCTCGCGCCCGACGCACGTGACGCGATGTACGCCGGCGCCGCCCAGCGGCTTCCCGCACGCAGGGTCGGCCAACCGGAGGATGTCGCGAATGCGATCCTGTATCTGGCGGTCACGCCCTACGCAACCGGCTCGACGGTGCTGATCGACGGCGGCGGCTCGATTGCGTGACGCGTGCGTGCGTTCATGACAAAACGCCCCGCGTTCCGTCGGGAACGCGGGGCGTCGAGGATCACGCACCAGGGTAGTGCTCAGGCCACGGCGCTGACGTCGAGCGGTGCGCCCGTCTTCGCCTGGATCTCGTCGGCGCTCACGCCGTCGGCCAGTTCGAGCACCTTCAACCCGGCCGGCGTCACTTCGATCACGCCGAGATCGGTGATGATCAGGTCGACCACGCCGACACCCGTGAGCGGCAAGTTGCATTCTTCGAGGATCTTGTGCTGATCGCCCTTTGCGACATGCTCCATCAGCACGACGACACGCCCCACTCCCGCGACGAGGTCCATCGCGCCGCCCATCCCCTTGATCATCTTGCCCGGGATCATCCAGTTCGCGAGGTCGCCCTGCTTGCTGACCTGCATCGCGCCGAGGATCGCGAGGTTGATGTGGCCGCCGCGGATCATAGCGAACGAATCGGCCGACGAGAAGATCGACGAACCGGGCAGCGTCGTGACGGTCTGCTTGCCGGCGTTGATCAGATCGGCGTCGACTTCGTCCTCGGTCGGCGACGGGCCGATGCCGAGCAGGCCGTTCTCCGACTGCAGCCACACCTCGACGCCGTCCGGCACGTGGTTCGCGACGAGCGTCGGCAGGCCGATGCCGAGGTTCACGTAGAAGCCGTCCTGCAGTTCCTTCGCCGCGCGCGCGGCCATCTGGTCACGATTCCAGGCCATGTCAGTCTCCTTTCGCGCGTACGACGCGTTGTTCGATGCGTTTTTCGGGCGTCGCGTTCAGCACGATGCGCTGCACGAAGATCCCCGGCGTATGGACCTGATCCGGATCGAGCGTACCGTTCTCGACGATCTCCTCGACTTCGACCACGGTGATCTTGCCGGCCATCGCGCACATCGGGTTGAAGTTGCGCGCGGTGCGGCGATAGATCAGGTTGCCGGACTTGTCGGCCTTCCACGCCTTGACGAGCGCGACGTCGGCCGTCAGCGACGGCTCGAGCACGTAGTGGCGATCGCCGAACTGGCGCGTTTCCTTGCCTTCCGCGATCACGGTGCCGTAGCCGGTATTCGTGAAGAACGCGGGGATGCCCGCACCGCCCGCGCGCAGCTTTTCGGCGAGCGTGCCCTGCGGCGTGAATTCGAGCTCGAGCTCGCCGGCCAGGTACTGCCGCTCGAACTCCTTGTTCTCGCCGACGTACGACGAGATCATCTTCTTGATCTGGCGCGTTTCCAGCAGCAGGCCGAGGCCGAAACCGTCGACGCCCGCGTTGTTGCTGATGCAGGTGATGCCCTTGACGGCCGAATCGCGCAACGCCGCGATCAGCGCCTCGGGAATCCCGCACAGGCCGAAGCCGCCCACCGCGAAGGTCTGTCCGTCACGGACGACCCCCTCCAGCGCGGCAGCCGCGCTTGGATAGACTTTGTTCATCAGTTGTCCCTTCCTCTATGGAAACCAGCAAAACCGGTTCACGCGCCACGTGGCGCAAGCCCGCCGCACCATTCTATGCATGCGCGGCAATGCCTGCGTCGAAGCACGCTGTTTTTATGTCGCGACACACCGCCGCGAGATGCCTGAAAGGGTACGATGCGGCGCGGATGCGGCACAATACGCAAAAATACATAAGCATTTCCCTCCGCCTGCCTGCGCCATGCCCGATCTCGATTACCAGACCGCCTTCCACCTCGCGCCGCTCGGCCTCGTGCTGTCGCGCGACCGCGTGATCGAGGACTGCAACGACGCGCTCGCGTCGATCTTCCGCTGCGCGCGGGCCGACCTGATCGGGAAATCGTACGCGGTGCTCTACCCGTCGACGGACGAATTCCAGCGAATCGGCGAGCGCATCGCACGCGTGATGGTCGCGAACGGCGTCTACTCGGATGACAGAATCATGAAACGCGCGGACGGCGAGCTGTTCTGGTGCCATGTGACGGGCCGCGCGCTCGACCGCACCGCGCCGCTCGCGGCGGGCGTCTGGACCTTCGAGGATTTGAGCGCGACGCGCCGCGTCGCGGTCGAGCTGACCCCGCGCGAGCGCGAGATCGCCGCCCAGCTCGCGACCGGCAAGACCAGCAAGCAGATCGGGCGCGTACTCGACATCAGCTCGCGCACGGTCGACATCTACCGCGCCCGGCTGATGCGCAAATACGGGACGAACAATACGCCGGAGCTGCTGCAGCGACTGCTCGGGCAGTGAGCGCGCATTGCGTCGCAGCGCTCGAATGACGATCGGCCGCACGCGGCGGCCGACCGGGGGAAACAACGGGCACGGCGCGCCACCGACGACCCGGTGCCGGCCTGCCGGTATGCACGCTCAGCTGACTTTCGTCGCGAGCGCGCGCTCGATCGTGTCGCGCAGCAGGGGCGGCAGCGGCACCGACTTGCCGAGCGCGTAGTCGACCCACACGCAGCGCGCGTTGCCGCGTGCGTAGACATGCTGCGGATCGTCCGCGCGCGTGAGCTCGAACCCGGTATCGAAACTGCTTCGGCCGGGCTTCGCGGCCGACATCCTCGCGATCACGTCGCCCGGATAGTGCAACTGCTTGAGGAATTCCATCGACGCGGTGACGATGACGGGCCCCTGCCCCTCGCCGTTGCCGCCGGCAATGCCGAGCTGCTCGAACCACGAGATCCGCGCCTGCTCCATGTAGCGGAAATAGACCGTGTTGTTCACATGGCCGAACGCGTCCATGTCGCCCCAGCGGATCGGCATCGACATCTCAAAAACGGGGGAGTAATCGCTTGTTGCGCTCATTGCAGTCTTCTTCGTTGCTGAATGTCACCCGCTCAGGCGAGGCCGAAGCCGTCGTCCGCGGAGATGATCGAGCCATTGATGAACTGCGACTCGTCGGCCGCGAGCAGCAACAACAGCCCATCGAGATCCTGCGGCTTGCCGACACGCCGGCGCGGCAGCATCGACTGCAGCTTCTGGCCCTGCTCGGTTTCCCACAGGTAGTGATTGATTTCGGTATCGATATAACCCGGACAGATCGCGTTCACGTTGATCCCGTGACGCCCCCACTCCAGCGCCATCGCACGCGTCATCTGCACGACCGCGGCCTTGCTCATCGCGTACAGCCCGATCTGCGGGAACACGCGCAATCCGGCCACCGACGCGATGTTGATGATCCGGCACGGCGGCTTGCCATTGCCGCCGCCGTTCGCGCGCATGATCATCCGCTTCGCGACTTCCTGCGCGACGAAAAATGCGCCGCGCGTGTTCGTATCGAACACGAACTCGAAATCCGCCGGCGTCACGTCGACGAGCTTCTGCATCGTCGACACGCCCGAATTGTTCACGAGAATGTCGATCGTGCCGGCTTCCGTCTCCGCATGCGCGACGGCCGCCTTGATGCTCTGGACATCGGTCACGTCGAGCGACACGACGTGCGCGGCGCCACCCGCCGCCTCGATCTCCGCGCGCAGCTCCTTCAGGCGCTCGACGCGGCGGCTCGCGAGCACGACCTTCGCGCCGGCTTGCGATAGCACCTGCGCAAAACGCTGCCCGAGGCCGCTCGACGCGCCCGTCACCAGCGCAACCTTGCCTTCCAGATTGATCGATCGACCCATTTGACCATCCCCTTTCGATGTCGTTTCGCCAGCCCCGGCGGCACAGCCCGGGCGGCATTACCCTAGCACAAAAAATAGAACGATCGTGCTAATCTACCCGCATGTTGTTGCGGCAAGCGTTTCGTTTCGCAGACAATACGCTCCCGAATAAAAGCATTCTAACGGTTAGAGGAACGCCAATGACCCCCGCAAGCCTCATCGAGCAATACGGCCCGCGCGAATCGATGGAATACGACGTCGTGATCGTCGGCGGCGGCCCCGCCGGGCTGTCGGCGGCGATCCGGCTCAAGCAACTGGCCGCCGAGAAAGGCACCGAGATCGGCGTGTGCGTGCTCGAGAAGGGTTCCGAGATCGGCGCGCACATCCTGTCGGGCGCGGTGATGGACCCGCGCGCGATCACCGAGCTGTTTCCCGACTGGAAGGAGCGCGGCGCGCCGCTCGACGTCGAGGTGACGGAAGACCGCTTCCTGTTCCTGTCCGAGAAGAGCGCGGTGACCACGCCGAACTGGGCGCTGCCGGACAACTTCAAGAACCACGGCAATTACGTGATCTCGCTGGGCAACGTCACGCGCTGGCTTGGAGCACAGGCCGAGGCGCTGGGCGTCGAGATCTTCCCGGGCTTCCCCGCCGCGGAAATTCTTTACAACGACGACGGCTCGGTCAAAGGCGTCGCCACCGGCAACATGGGCGTGGGCAAGGACGGCGAGCCGACCGAGAACTTCCAGCTCGGCATGGAGCTGCACGCGAAGTACACGTTGTTCGCCGAAGGCTGCCGCGGCCACCTCGGCCGCCAGCTGATTT
>NZ_BBSK01000015.1:0-67620 GCF_001319805.1 Burkholderia sp. E168m22 | reverse complement strand
GGCGGGCCGAATTATCCGAACATGTAACCTGCCGGAACGCGCCGCCACGAGCGGCGCGTTTTGCGTCGGTCACTGCGAACCGCCATAAACGAAACGGGGCGCTGCATCACGCAGCGCCCCGCTTGCATTCATCGCTCCACTGCCGAGGCGACACAGGGCGCCCCGCCCGCCTCTATCAGGTCGCGCTGCCCGCGATCTTCGGCGTCGACGTCTCGACGTCGCCGCACTGCGCGCGATGGCGCAGCGCATGATCGATCAGCACCAGCGCGAGCATCGATTCGGCGATCGGCGTCGCACGAATGCCGACGCACGGATCGTGGCGGCCGAAGGTTTCGACCGTCGCCTCGTCGCCGCTCTTCGTGATCGAGCGGCGCGGCGTGCGGATGCTCGACGTCGGCTTGATCGCGATCGACACGGTGATGTCCTGCCCCGTCGAAATCCCGCCGAGCACGCCGCCCGCGTGGTTGCCGACGAAGCCGGCCGGCGTCAGTTCGTCGCCATGCACCGAGCCGCGCTGCGCGACGCTGTCGAAGCCCGCGCCGATCTCGACGCCCTTCACCGCGTTGATGCTCATCATCGCCTTCGCGATATCGGCATCGAGCCGGTCGAATACCGGTTCGCCCCAGCCGACCGGCACGCCCGATGCGACGACGTCGATGCGCGCGCCGATCGAATCGCCATCCTTGCGCAGCGCGTCCATGTACGCCTCGAGCTCCGGCACGACCGCCGCGTTCGGCGAGAAGAACGGATTCTCGTGCACGTGCGACCAGTCGACGAACGGCACGTCGATTTCGCCGAGGCCGCTCATGTAGCCGCGCACCTCGACCCCGAAGCGCTCGCGCAGCCACTTCTTCGCGACCGCACCGGCGCCGACGATCGGCGCGGTGAGGCGCGCGGACGAGCGACCGCCGCCGCGGTAGTCGCGGATGCCGTATTTCTGCCAGTAGGTGTAGTCGGCGTGGCCGGGACGGAACGTCTCGACGATGTTGCCGTAGTCCTTGCTGCGCTGGTCGGTGTTGCGGATCAGCAGCGCGATCGGCGTGCCGGTCGTCACGCCTTCGAACACGCCCGACAGGATCTCGACCTCGTCGGCCTCCTGCCGTTGCGTCACGTGCCGCGACGTGCCCGGCTTGCGGCGATCGAGTTCGATCTGGATATCGGCTTCGGTCAGTCCCATCCCCGGCGGGCAGCCGTCGATCACGCAGCCGATCGCGGGACCGTGCGATTCGCCGAAGGTCGTGACAGTGAAAAGCGTGCCGAGGGTATTGCCGGACATGATGGAACCGCCCAAAGAGAATTAGACAAGCCAATACATCGTCTGTCGAAATATAGACAGACCTATATTTTGGAAGTCGTGGAATATAAGAATACCTATATTATGCCAGTCGTCCCGGCGGTTCGGGACGTCCGGTCCGTCGTGAATCATGCTCCGCGGTCAAAGGAGCCCTGACAAACGCTCTTTGGGCCATGCAAGCGGCACCGCTCGGCCTCTAAGTGTCGGCACCGCGCAATGCAGCCCAGCGCCTACTTCCGCGCGCCGCGCAGTTCGGTCACCGCCGCCTGCAACGCCTCGGGCGTCGCCACAGAAGCGGGGATCGGCTCGCCGACCGCCAGCGTCAGCCGGCTCATCACGCCGCGCTTGATCGGCCGTGGCATCCGCGCATCGGAATGCCGCGAAAAATAGCTGCCCCACAGCCCGCGCAGCGCCATCGGGATCACCGGCGCCGGCGTGCGGCTCAGGATCTCGGTGATACCGTGGTGGAACGTGTTGATGTCGCCCGTCTTCGTCAGCTTGCCCTCGGGGAAGATGCACACGAGCTCGCCGTCCTTCAGCGCGGCCTCGCAGAGGTCGTACGCACGCGCGAGCATCGCGGGGTCCTCGTGGCGCGGTGCGATCGGGATCGCCTTCGCATGCCGGAATACCCAGCTCGCGAAACGCGTCTTGAAGATCCGGTGATCCATCACGAACCGAATCGGGCGCGGGCTCGCGGCGGCCAGCACGAGCGCATCGACGTAGCTGACGTGATTGCACACGAGCACTGCCGCCCCTTCCGCCGGAATCCGCTCCGCGTGCACGAGGCGAATCCGGTAGAAGGTATGCACGAGCACCCACGCGACGAAGCGCAGCAGGAACTCGGGCACGAGCAGGTAGATATACGTCGCGACTACGACGTTCAATAGCGCGGTGACGAGGAACAGCCCCGGGATGTCGACCCCGGCCTTGGTCAGCCCCATCGCCATCACGGCCGACAGGATCATGAACAGCGCGTTCAGGATGTTGTTCGCGGCGATGATCCGTGCGCGGTGCGTCGGCGCGCTGCGGCTCTGGATCAGCGCGTACAGCGGCACGCTGTAGAAGCCGCCGAACATCGCGAGCAGGAACAGGTCGGCGAGGATGCGCCAGTGGCGCGCACCGGCCAGGAATTCGCCGACCGACAGCAGATGGCCGGGCGACGGCAGCGCATGGCTCGCGAAATACAGCTCGATCGCGAACACGCTGATGCCGATCGAGCCGAGCGGCACGAGGCCGATCTCGACGCGCCGCTGCGACAGCCGCTCGCACAGCAGCGAGCCGAGGCCGATGCCGACCGAGAACGTCGCGAGCAGGATCGTGACGACGTCGGGGCTCGCGGACAGCACGTCCTTCGCGAAATTGAAGAACGACGTGAGGAAGGTCGCGCCGACGAACCACAGCCACGAGATGCCGAGCAGGCTCAGGAACACCGTGCGGTTCTGGCGCGCGAGGCCGAGGTTGCGCCAGGTTTCGCTGACCGGGTTCCAGTTGATCACGAGGTCGGGCTGCGGCGCGGGTGTCGGCGGCACGCGCTGCGCGACGAGCCGCCCGGCCAGCGCGATGACGACGACGCTCACCGCGAGCACACGCTCGCCGCTGCCTTCGATGCCGGCCGCCGCGCCGCCGATGATCGTGCCGATCAGGATCGCGATGAACGTGCCCATCTCGACGAGCCCGTTGCCGCCGACCAGCTCATGTTCGCCGAGATGCTGCGGCAGGTACGAATACTTGACGGGCCCGAACAGCGTCGAGTGCATCCCCATCATGAACGTGCACAGATACAGCAGTGTCGCGCTGTGCGTGACGAAGCCGGCCGCGCCGACCAGCATCAGCACGATCTCGAACGATTTCACGAAGCGCGTGAGGGTCGCCTTGTCGTATTTGTCGGCGATCTGGCCGGAGGTGGCCGAGAACAGCACGAACGGCAGGATGAAGATCGCGGAAATCAGGAACGCGGCCGTCTTCGCATCGACGCCGGAGAACCGCGCGGTGTGATACGTGACGAGCGACGTGAAACCGATCTTGAAGACGTTGTCGTTCAGCGCGCCGAGGAACTGGGTCGTGAAGAACGGCGCGAAGCGGCGCTCGCGCAGCAGGTCGAACTGCGATGCGTGGGCGCGACGTTCGTCGCGCCGCCCCGAAGTGGCTTGCGTGTGATCGCTCATGCGGAATACGCGCGCATCGTCTGGGCGATGCTGCGCGGGCCTCGTGTTGTCGTTGAAAAAACGGCGGCGCAGGACATGCCTGCGCCGCCGCGTGCCGGATGGCGGCGCCCATGCATCGACGTGCCGGGCGCGGCGCGATTCACGGCTTGTGCGCTTCGGCTTCCGATTCCGGCCAATCGCGGATGTACGCCTTCAGCATCCGGTTCTCGAAGCTCTGCGCCTCGACGACCGTCTTCGCGACGTCATAGAACGAAATGACGCCCATCAGCACCTTCTTGTCGAGCACCGGCATGTAGCGTGCGTGACGCTCGAGCATCATCCGGCGCACTTCGTTGACGTCCGTTTCCGGCGTGCACGTGAGCGGCTCGTCCATCACCTTGCGCACCTGCACGTCGCCGATCGCGCCGCCGTTCACGTGCAGGCGCAGGATGATTTCGCGAAACGTCAGCATCCCGACGAGATCGCCGTATTCCATCACGACGAGCGAACCGATGTCGTGTTCGGCCATCGTATCGACCGCTTCGCGCAGCGGCTTATCGGGCGTCACCGTAAACAGCGTGTTGCCCTTCACTTTCAGAATATCGCTGACGCGCATCGTAGTCCCCTCATGCTTGAATGCAAAATCTCTTTCGATCCTATCGGAAAGCCTGTCAAAAGGAAAGCACGGGCCGGCGCGGCGGCCCGCCACCGCTTGCGGACACGGGCCGCCGGCCGCACAATGGCCCCATGAACAGCGGCCCGAGGAGACGGCCATGGCGCATACGCATACGGAGCAATTCGCCAGCTTCGCTGACTTCTACCCGTATTACCTGAACGAGCACCAGAACCTGACGTCGCGGCGACTGCACTTCATCGGCTCGCTCGGCGTGATCGGCTGCGTCGCGATGGCGGTCGCGACCGGCCACTGGCTGTGGCTGCCGGCGGCGGTCGTCTGCGGCTACGGGTTCGCGTGGGTCGGACACTTCTTCTTCGAGAAGAACCGCCCGGCCACGTTCCGGCACCCGATCTACAGCCTGATGGGCGACTGGGTGATGTTCAAGGACATCTGCACCGGCAAGATCCCGCTGTAGCCGCCGGCCCCGCCTTCAGGCAGGCCGCGGCGGCTGCGCGTGCGCGTCGGCGACGCCCGGCGCCGGTGCGGCGCTGCCGGCCGGCTGCCCGCCCGCGAGCCGGTGCGCGGCGATCAGCGATGCGAGCGTCACGTCGAACCGGTCGTTCGACAGCACGTCGAGCAGCGCGGCCCCGTCGACGTGGCTGCGGCGCCGCTGGAGTTGGTAGGTCAGCTCGGTGCGATCGATCACCAGCACGTCGAACAGTTGCGCGAGCGTCAGCTGCTCCGGGTTCGCGAGCAGGATATAGCGCGGCGTGGTCTCCCCGCCACCGTCGAGCCGCGCGACCCATTCCCGCTCCTCCATCGTCGTCAGCAATCGCTGCGCGGTTTCCATGTCGCAGCGCAGCATCGTCGCGAGCCGCAGCGCCGTGTAGCCGCGCTTGCCGGCCGCACGCGCTTCGGCCAGCCGCGCGAGCAATTCGAGCGCGTCGAGCAGGTCGCTGCCCGGATAGTGGATGCGGTGGAACTGGCCGACGCGAATCGCCGGCAGCGCCGACGCCACCATCGCGCCCAGCAGCGCGATGAACCAGCTCAAATACACCCACAGCAGGAACACCGGCAGCGCCGCGAACGCGCCGTACACGGCCGTATAGGTCGGAATGCGCCGCACGTAGTAGCCGAAGCCGCGCTTCGCGAGTTCGAATGCGATGGCCGCGAAGAGCCCGCCGATCACCGCGTCGCGCCATGCGACCGTGCAGTTCGGCAGGTACACGTACAGCAGCGTGAACGCGAGCACCGTCAACGGCAGCGATGCGAGCGCGAGCAGCCACTCCACCATCGACGTGGACGGCCCCGCGCCGGTGAACGCGAGCGACTGCGTGAACAGGTACGACGAGATCGACAAGCTCACGCCGAACAGCAAGGGCCCCAGCGTGATCAGCGCCCAGTACGCGAGCACGCGCTGCGCGAACGGCCGCGGCTTGCGTACGCGCCAGATCAGGTTGAACGCCGATTCGATCGTCATCATGGTCATCACCGACGTGACGACGAGCACGATCAGGCCCGCCGTGGTCAGCCCCTTGGCCTTCGACGCGAACTGGTTCAGGTACTTGAAGATCTGGATGTTGAACTGCGCGGGCATCAGGTGATCCGCGAGGAACCCCTGCAGCGAGATCTGGAACGACGCGAACATCGGGAACGCGGTGAACAGCGCGAACGCGACCGTCAGGAGCGGCACGAGCGCCAGCAGCGTCGTGAAGGTCAGGCTGCCCGCCACTTGCGGGATGCGATCCTCGGCGCTGCGCCGGGCCGCGAACTGCGCGAGGCGCTTGATGGTGACGAGATCCACGCTCAACTTCGGCAAACGGCTTCTCCTTCTCGATGCTACGCGCGTCACGGCGCGCCGCCGCCGCGCAGCGCGACGGCTTCAGCCCCTATAATAGCCGCTCGATTCCAGCAGGGGCCGACTGCACCGGGCACGCGCGCGGCCGCACGCGGCTCCGTCGCCCATGAAAGACATCCTCGTCCTCTATTACAGCCGTCACGGCGCCACGCGCGATCTCGCGCTCGCGATCGCGAACGGCATCGACAGCGTGCCGGGCATGCAGGCCCGCATCCGCACCGTGCCGCCCGTGTCGGCCGTCTGCGAAGCCACCGCCCCCGACATCCCGGCCGACGGCCCGCCCTACGCGGAACTGCGCGACCTCGAGGAATGCGCGGGCCTCGCGCTCGGTTCGCCGACCCGCTTCGGCAACATGGCCGCGTCGCTCAAGTATTTCCTCGACGGCACGACGCCGCAATGGCTGTCGGGCGCGCTCACCGGCAAGCCGGCGAGCGTGTTCACGTCGACGGGCAGCCTGCACGGTGGCCAGGAGTCGACGCTGCTGTCGATGATGCTGCCGCTGCTGCATCACGGGATGATGATCGTCGGAATCCCGTACACCGAATCCGCCCTGAGCACGACGCGTACCGGCGGCACGCCGTACGGCGCGTCGCACGTCGCGCAGCACGACCGCTCGGCGCCCGCCGGGCTGTCGGCGGACGAGAAGGCGCTCGCGGCCGCGCTCGGCGTACGGCTCGCCCGCGCCGCCGCGGCCCTCGCCAGCGCCCAGGCCGCCGAGGCGGCATGAACGCCCCCGCCCGCCCCGCCATCGCGGCCCGGCCGCGCTACGCGCTGGCCGCCGCCGCGTGTCTCGTCGCGCTGATCGCGCTGTCGCTCGCGTGGGAGCTGTGGCTCGCGCCGCTGCGCCCGGGCGGCTCCGCGCTGATGCTCAAGGCCGTGCCGCTCGCGCTCGCGCTGCCCGGCGTCTGGCGGCGTAACATCTATACGATGCAGTGGGCGAGCATGCTGATCCTCGTCTATCTCGCCGAAGGCATCGTGCGCGGCATGTCCGATCGCGGGCTGTCCGCTACGCTCGGCTGGTGCGAGGCCGCGCTTGCCGTCGGCTTCTTCGTGGCGGCGCTGGCTTACGTCGCGCCGTTCAAGCGCGCGGCGAAAAAACCGCGCGCCACGTCCTGACCCTTACGCGACAAGGTGATGATGTCCTCCGAAGCTTTCGTTTCCGCGTGCCGCGACGCGATCGGCGCCGATCACGTCCTGACCGATCCGCACGATACCGAGCCGTTCCTGACCGACTGGCGCCGCCGCTACCAAGGCGCGGCGTGCGCGGTGCTGAGGCCCGCGAACACGGCCGAAGTCGCCGCGCTCGTGAAGCTCGCCAACGTGCACGGCGTCGCGCTCGTGCCGCAGGGCGGCAACACGGGCCTCGCCGGCGGCGCGACGCCCGATGCGAGCGGCAGCCAGGCCGTGCTGAGCCTGGCGCGCCTGAACCGCGTGCGGGCGCTCGATCCGCACAACAACACGATCACCGTCGAAGCCGGCGTGATCCTCGCCGACGTGCAGGCGCGCGCCCGCGAAGGCGGCCGGCTGTTCGCGCTGAGCCTCGCGGCGGAAGGCAGCTGCACGATCGGCGGCAACCTGTCGACCAATGCGGGCGGCACCGCGGTGCTGCGCTACGGCAACGCGCGGGAGCTGTGCCTCGGGCTCGAGGTCGTGACGCCGCAGGGCGAGATCTGGGACGGGCTGCGCGGACTGCGCAAGGACAACACCGGCTACGACCTGCGCGACCTGTTCATCGGCGCCGAAGGCACGCTCGGGATCATCACGGCGGCCGTGATGAAGCTGCATCCGCTGCCGGCCGCGCAGGTCACGGCGCTGGCCGCGCTCGAATCGCCGCACGCGGCGCTCGATTTCCTCACGCTCGCGCAGCGCGCGGCCGGGCCGCTGCTGACCGGCTTCGAGCTGATGTCGGATTTCTGCATGCAGCTGGTCGGCAAGCACTATCCACAACTGCGCTACCCGTTCGCGCAGACGCATGCGCAAACGGTGCTGCTGGAGCTGTCCGACAACGAAAGCGAAGCGCATGCGCGCGCGCTGTTCGAGAAGCTGATGGAAGACGCGTTCGAGGCCAGGCTCGTGGTCGACGCGGTGGTCGCGGAGAACCTTGCGCAGTCGCGCGCGTTCTGGGACCTGCGCGAGCACATCCCGCTCGCGCAGGCCGACGAAGGACTCAACATCAAGCACGACATCGCGGTGCCGATCTCGTCGATCGCACGCTTCATCGACGAGACCGACGCGGCGATCCAGCAGGCCGCGCCGGGCGCGCGCATGGTCACGTTCGGCCACCTCGGCGACGGCAACCTGCACTACAACGTGCAGACGCCCGAAGGCGGCGATCCGAAGGCGTTCCTCGCGGAATTCCAGAAACCGATCAACCGGATCGTCTACGACAACGTGCACCGCCATCACGGTACGATCAGCGCGGAGCACGGCATCGGCCAGTTGAAGATCGACGACGCGCAACGCTACAAGTCGCCGGTCGAAACCACGCTGATGCGCACGCTGAAGACCGCGCTCGACCCGCGCGGCCTGATGAATCCCGGCAAGGTCCTGCGCTGACGCCGCCTACTCAGGAGCCAAGCCCGTGAAAGTCCGCGTCTTGTCCGACCTGCATCTCGAAAACAACCTGCCCGACGCGATCCCGCATGCCGACGCGGATCTCGTCGTGCTGGCCGGCGACATCCACAATCACGCGGAAGGCCTGCGCTGGGCCGCCGAGACGTTCGACCCGGCGGTGCCGGTGGTCTACGTGCCGGGCAACCACGAGTACTACGACGGGGAATTCGGCGCGCTGGAGACGGCGATGCGCGACGCGGCGCATGCGCTCGACAACGTGCATTACCTGAACAACGGCGTCTACGTCGATCCCGCTCAACGCTTCCGCGTGCTGGGCACGACGCTCTGGGCCGATTTTTCGCTGTTCGGCCGGGACGAAGCCAGCGTCGCGCGTGCGATCGACGCCGCGCTGCGGGTGATGCTCGATTTCAAGGGACTGATCCAGGTGACGTGGCCGCACGACGCGACATTGCGTACGGCAGCGGGGGCGCCGGAACGGGATTTCGCGCCGGCCGACGCGATCGCGCTGCACCGGCGCGGCCGCGCATGGCTGGAAACGCAACTGGCGGCGCCGTTCGCGGGCAAGACGATCGTCGTTACCCATCACGCGCCGCACCGGCGCTCGCTGGCGGAACGCTATGCGGAGGATCTGGCGTCGGCGGGGTTCGTCACGGACATGGCGGAACTGGTGCGGCCGCCGGTGGATCTGTGGCTGCACGGCCACACGCATACGTCATTCGACTACGTGGCGGACGGCGGCACGCGCGTGGTGTGCAATCCGCGCGGCTACCTTCACCGGCGCACCGGCGA
Source organism: Burkholderia sp. E168m22 (assembly GCF_001319805.1). Taxonomy (NCBI): domain Bacteria; kingdom Pseudomonadati; phylum Pseudomonadota; class Betaproteobacteria; order Burkholderiales; family Burkholderiaceae; genus Burkholderia; species Burkholderia sp. E168m22. The sequence continues at coordinate 58,345 of NZ_BBSK01000015.1, read as the reverse complement.
ATGGGAAAACCCCGCGTTCGCGTGGGACAAGGTCGTCGAGCTCGGCTGAGCGCCGGCCCGGGCGGCCGCGTGGCGCGGCGTTGCCCGTCTGAAGCGTGACGGCGGGATCAGCGGCCGGGGCGGCGCGGCTCGCGCACGCGGACCGGCACGGGCTTCATCTGCGCCTTCGCCTTCATCGCACGCAGCAGGTCGCGGGTCGCCGCCGCGGCGGCAGCCGCGCCCAGCAGGACGCCAAGGCCGATCATCAGGTGCGTATCCATCGCTACTCCGGTGTGGTGTATCTCGTTAATTCCAACAGTATCAAACTGTCTGACACACGTTCGTAAAAAAATGTTGCGTGAAGGACAAATCTCGTCAGATGGTGGCTGACCGCGCGGTCATGTCGCACGCGTGTACTGTTCGAGCACCGCTTCGTCGGCTTCGAGCGTGAGCGGCAGCTCTTCGCGCAGGAAATCGACCCAGGTCCGGATTTTCGCGTCGAGGTACTGGCGCGACGGATACAGCGCATAGATATTCATCACGTGCGACCGGTACTCGGGCATCACGCGCACGATGTGCCCGCTGCGCAGCCAGCCGATCGCCGAATAGAGCGGCAGCCCGCCGATCCCCATCCCCTCCCGCACGGCCACCGCGAGCGCCTCCGCGACGTTCACGCGGAACGGCGGCGCCGTGATCGGCACGACCTCGTCGCCGTTCGGCCCCGCCAGCGCCCATTCGTCGAAGTGAAAGCCCGGCGCGACCATCCCGAGGCACACGTGCTGCGCGAGATCGGCCGGCCGCTGCGGCACGCCGTGCGACTCGACATAGCCCGGCGATGCGCACACGACGCTGTAGCTCTCGCCGAGCCGCTGCGACACGAGCCCCGAATCGGGCAGATCGCGGCCGACGACGATCGCGACGTCGTAGCCCTCGTCGAGCAGGTCGGGCATCCGCTGCGCGAGCGTCAGCTCGACGTGCACGTCCGGATAGCGCTCGCGATAGCGCGCGATGGCCGGCACCAGATAGTGCTGGCCGAGGCTCGTGAAGCAATGGACCTTCAGCTTGCCGGACGGACGCGCGTGCGCGTCGCCCGCCTCGGCTTCGGCCTGGTCGACGTAAGCGAGGATCTGTTCGCAGCGCTGCAGATAGCGCTCGCCCGCTTCGGTCAGCGCGATCCGGCGCGTCGTGCGGTTCAGGAGACGCGTGCGCAGGTGGGCCTCGAGATCCGAGACCGCGCGCGACGCGTAGGCGGTAGTCGAATTCATCTGCTGGGCGGCCGCGGTAAAGCTTCCCGCGTCCACCACGCGGACGAATACCCGCATGTTTTGTAGCGTATCCATCCCATTACCCGTTTGAATCCGGAGGGATTGTTGCACAGGGTCCAACAAATATTATCTCAGGATTCGTAAAAATGACTTGCACCGTTGTCCGTTTATTCAGGAATCACTGAAAAATATAATCGCCTCCGACTCATCTATATCCGAAAGGGAGAAAATCGTGCAGTCTCCGGCGACAAAAGGGACGCTCGCACTGGCGGTTCTTGCAGTCTCATTAATAATGGCCGGTTGCGCGAGCATGGGCGACAACAAAACCCAGTCCACTCGCATCGAAGCGAACGCGCTCGACGCCGGCGCGGCCATCCGCGCGGCCGACCGCGACGCGGGCTGGCCCGCCGCCGACTGGTGGCGCGCGTACCGCGACCCCCAGCTCGATGCATGGATCGCCGCCGCCCAGGCCGGCAACCCGACCCTCGCGGCCGCCGAGGCCCGCGTGCGCGAAGCGCAGGCGATGGCGCGCGTCGCCCGCTCGGCCGAACTGCCGCAGATCAACGGCAACCTGTCGCTGATGCGCCAGCACTGGCCGGACAACGTGTACTACGGCCCGGGGCCGCTCGCGAACGCCGACACCTGGAACAATACCGGCTCGCTCGGCCTGTCGTACCACCTCGATCTGTGGGGCAAGGACAAGAACGCGACCGAGCGGGCGCTCGACACCGCGCATGCGACCGCCGCCGACGCACGGGCGGCCAAGCTCGAACTCGAAGTCAACGTGGTGCGCGCGTATGTCGGCATGTCGATGAACTACGCGCTGCTGGACCTCGCGCACGAGACGTTCGAACGCCAGCGCTCGCTCGCCGATCTCGCACGCAAGCGGCTGCAGGCCGGCCTCGGCACGCAGCTCGACGTGAGCCAGGCGGAATCGACGCTGCCCGACTACGAGCGCCAGATCGACAGTTACGAAGAGGCGATCCAGCTCGCGCGCCACCAGCTCGCCGCACTGGCCGGCAAGGGCCCCGGCGCCGGCGACACCATCAAGCGGCCGCAGCTTGCGCTCGATGCGCCGGCCGGCCTGCCGTCGGCGATGCCGGCCGACCTGCTCGGCCGCCGCCCCGACGTCGTCGCGGCGCGCTGGACGGTCGACGCGCAGGCGCGCGGCATCGACGTCGCGAAGGCGTCGTTCTACCCGAACATCGACCTGCTCGCGACGGTCGGCGGCTTCGGCGTGACCGCGCCGTTCACCGACTTCCTGCGCGCGATGAACGGCGGCTGGACGGCCGGCCCCGCGCTGTCGCTGCCGATCTTCGAAGGCGGCCGGCTGCGGGCGCAGCTCGGCGCCGCGAACGCCGGCTACGACCAGGCGGTCGAGCGCTACAACCAGACGATCGTCGGCGCGCTCAAGGACATCGCCGACCAGGTCGTGCGAATCCGCTCGCTCGATACGCAGAAGAAGGACGCCGCGCGCTCGGTGGCGGCCAACGATCGCAGCTATCAACTGTCGCGTGAAGGCTTCCGCCGCGGGCTGACCGATTACGTGAACGTGCTGGTCGCGCAGCAGCAACTGCTGCGCGCGCAGGAGACGGCCGCCCGCATCGACGCGGAACGCCTCGCCGCGCACGCGCAGCTGATGGCCGCGCTCGGGGGTGGAGTCGAGACGGGCAGCGACGTGCCGAAGGACGAAGCCGCCGCCGCGGTTGCCGCGCCCACCGCCGCGTCGGGCACGAAGCCCGCGGCAGCCGTCGCCCGGCCTGCGGAAGTCGCCACCACCGGCGCGTCCGGCGTGCCGGCCGCACGGTAACGCGGAGCGTCGCCATGTCAGCCTCCTCCCCCGCTTCCACGCCCGCCGGCGGCCCGTTCGCGGCCTGGTATGCCGCATTCGGCGACTGGGCCCGCACCGACGGCGCCGCGTGGCTCTATCTGTTCAAGGCGCTGCTCGCCGCGTTCATCGCGACCGGCGTGTCAATGCGGCTCGACCTGCCCGCGCCGAAAACGGCGATGACGACGGTGTTCATCGTGATGCAGCCGCAAAGCGGCGCGGTGCTCGCGAAAAGCTTCTATCGCGTCGCCGGCACGATCTTCGGATTGATCGCGACGCTCACCTTCGTCGGGCTGTTCCCGCAGCAGCCGCAGCTGTTCCTGCTGGCGGTCGCGCTGTGGGTCGCCCTGTGCACGGCCGGCGCCGCGCGCAACCGCAACTTCCGCAGCTACGGCTTCCTGCTGGCCGGCTACACGACCGCGCTGATCGGGCTGCCCGCGTCGCAACACCCGGACGGTGCGTTCATGAGCGCGATGACGCGCGTGGCCGAAATCATGGTCGGGATCGTGTCGGCCGGCGTGGTCAGCGCCCTCGTGTTTCCGCGGACCACCGGCGAGCAGATGCGCACGACGGTGCGCAAGCGCTTCGGCAGTTTCGTCGACTACGTCGCGGCGGCGCTGTCGGGCCAGCTCGACCGCGCGCATATCGAAACCATCCATACGCGCTTCGTCGCCGACGTGGTCGGGTTCGAAGCCGCGCGCAGCATGGCCGTGTTCGAGGACCCGGACACGCGGATGCGCAGCGGCCGCCTTGCGCGGCTGAACAGCGAGTTCATGAGCGCGTCGAGCCGCTTCCATGCGCTGCACCAGTTGATGAACCGGCTGCATGCGGCCGGCGCGCAGGCCGCGATCGACGCGATCGAGCCGTACTTTCGCGAGATCGCCCCGCTGCTGCTGACGCCGGCCGGCGAACCGGTACGCACGTCGGCCGATGCCGGCCACGCGGCCACGCAACTGCTCGCGTGGCGCGACGCACTGCCGCGCCGCATCCGCGCGACGCGCGCGGCGCTCGAAACGCAACCGGACTTTCCGCTGCTCGACTTCGATACGGCCGCCGAACTGCTGTACCGCTTCATCACCGACCTGCACGAGTACGCGGCCACCTACGCGTCGCTGTCGAGCGCGACGCACGAACGCGAACGCTGGATCGAGCGCTACGAGCCGCGCACCAATGCGACGGCGATGGTGATCGCGGCGATTCGCACCGCGACCGTGATCCTCGTGCTCGGCTGGTTCTGGATCGAGACCGCGTGGCCGAGCGGCGTGACGATGACGCTGACTGCGGCAGCCACTTGCGCGCTCGCGTCGTCGACGCCGCGCCCCACCGCAATGTCCGCGCAGATGGGCATGGGCACGGCGCTCGCCGTCTGCACGGGCTTCCTGCTGACGTTCGGCATCTATCCGCACATCGACGGCTTCCCGCTGCTGTGCGTCGCACTGGCGCCGCTGCTCGCGATCGGCATCTTCATGACGCTGAAGCCGAAGCTCGCCGGCTACGGGATGGGCTACCTGATCTTCTTCAGCTTCCTCGCCGGCCCGGACAACATCACGCACTACGATCCGACCAGCTTCATGAACGATTCGCTCGCGCTCGTGCTGGCGATGCTGGCGTCGGCGATCGCGTTCGCGGTGCTGTTCCCGCCGACCGCGCCGTGGCACAAGAAGCGGCTGTTCGCGGATCTGCGCCACCAGGCCGTCGCAGCCGGCCACGCGCGGCTCGCGGGTTTGCGCACGCGCTTCGAAAGCGGCGCGCGCGACCTGATGTACCAGGCGCACACGCTGTCGGCCGACCAGCCCGACGTGCAGCGCGACGCGCTGCGCTGGATGTTCGCGGTGCTCGAAACCGGCAACGCGACGATCGACCTGCGTCACGAGCTCGCGACGCTGCCGGCCGACCCGCGCTATGCGCCGGCGATGCCGTGGCGGCGCGCGATCGACACGATGCGCACCGCGCTGTCGGCGTTGTTCACCCGGCCGAGCGCCGCGCGTTTCGACGCGACGCTCGCCGCGACCAATGCGGCGATCGACGCGACCCGGCAAACGCTCGATGCGGTCGAGCCGTCGCGCGACGAGCGCCACCGGCTGCAGCGCATCCTGAGCCACCTGCATTTCGTGCGGACCGCGCTGCTCGACCCGGAATCGCCGCTCGAGCCGCTCAACCGCAACCGCCCCGTGCATCCCCAACCAGGAGCCTCGTCATGATGCCGCGTGAAATCGCCATTCTCGATGCCTACATGCCGACGGTGGTGCTGATGTTCGTCCTCGGCGCGATCGCGACCTGGGCTGTCGACCGCCTGCTCGCCTATACGGGCCTCTACCGTCTCGTCTGGCACCCGTCGCTGTTCCGGGCCTGCCTTCTCGTCTGCATTTGCGGCGGACTGAGTCTTGCCGTTTACCGTTGATTCCGAACCATCATGATTCTCAGAAAACTCTTCGGCTTCGTCGCGACCGCCATCATCCTTCTCGTCGCGATCCTGATCGGGCGCTCGCTGTGGGTGCACTACATGGACGATCCGTGGACGCGCGACGGGCGCGTGCGCGCCGAGATCGTCAACGTCGCGCCGGACGTGTCGGGCGCGATCGTCGAGCTGCCCGTGCATGACAACCAGCTCGTGAAGAAAGGCGACCTGATCATGCAGATCGACCCGTCGCACTACCAGATCGCGGTCGAGCAGGCGCAGGCGGCAGTGGCCGCCCGCCGCGCGGAACTGCAGATGCGCCGCGACGACGCGGCCCGCCGCGCGGACCTCGATGCGCTCGTCGTGTCGAAGGAAAACCGCGAAAATGCCGCGCACAGCGCATCGAGCGCCGACGCGCAGTATCAGCAGGCGCTCGCCGCGCTCGACGCCGCGAAGCTCAACCTCGAGCGCACGCGCGTCGTCGCGCCGGTCGACGGCTACATCACGAACCTGCAGACTTTCAAGGGCAACTATGCGGTGGCCGGCCAGGCGAAGCTCGCGATCGTCGACAGCCACTCGTTCTGGGTCTACGGCTACTTCGAGGAAACCAAGCTGCCGCGCGTGAAGATCGGCGCACCGGCCGAAATGCGGCTGATGAGCGGCGGCGTGATGAAGGGCCACGTGGAAAGCATCTCGCGTGGTATCTACGATCGCGACAACCCGCAAAGCCGCGACCTCGTCGCCGACGTGAACCCGACCTTCAACTGGGTGCGCCTCGCGCAGCGCGTGCCGGTACGCATCAAGATCGACGAAGTGCCGGCCGACGTGGTGCTGTCGGCGGGCACGACCTGCACGGTCATCATCGATCCCGACAAGCAGAAGAAGTCGTAATCGCCGGGGCGTGCCGCACGCTCAGTGCGCGATGCGGAAACGCCCGACCAGCGCCTTCAGCGCCTGAGCCTGCTCGTCGAGCGCGTTCGCGGCAGCCGCCGCCTGTTCGACGAGCGCCGCGTTCTGCTGGGTGCCGGCATCCATCTGCGTGACCGCGCGGCCGATCTCGTCGATCCCCGCGCTTTGCTCGTCCGACGCCGCCGAAATCTCGCCGATGATGTCGGTCACGCGCTTGACCGCGCGCACCACGTCGCCCATCGTGCGGCCCGCGTCGTGCGCGAGCGCCGCGCCGTTGGCCACGCGCTCGACCGACGCGCCAATCAGTTCCCGAATCTCCTTGGCCGCGGTTGCCGAGCGCTGCGCGAGCAATCGCACCTCGCCGGCGACCACCGAGAAGCCGCGCCCCTGCTCGCCGGCGCGCGCGGCCTCGACCGCCGCGTTCAACGCGAGAATGTTGGTCTGGAACGCGATCCCCTCGATCGTGCCGATGATGTCGCGAATGTTCTTCGCGCTGTCGTCGATCTCGCTCATCGTCGCGACCACGCGACCGACGACTTCCCCGCCCATCTCCGCGACCGCCGATGCATTGGCCGCGAGCGTGCTCGCCTGTCGCGCGTTCTCGGCGTTCTGCCGCACGGTCGACGTAAGTTGCTCCATGCTGGCGGCGGTGCGCTCGAGGGCGACGGCCTGCTGCTCGGTGCGCCGCGACAGGTCGAGGTTGCCGGTCGAGATTTCGCCGGACGCGGCCGCGATGGCCTCGGCGCTCACCGCGATCTCGCCCACGGTGGCCGCGAGCCCCGTCTGCATCTCGGCCAGCGCGCGCACCATGCTGTCGCGGTCGTGGCGGGCGAGCGTGATCGGCCGCGTCAGGTCGCCGCGCGCGATGTCCGCGGCAATCTCCTTCGCGAGCGCGGGCTCGCCGCCGAGCTGCGACGCGAGGCGCCGCACGACGCGCTCGGCAATCACGACGGCCAGCACGATCAACGCGGCCGTCATCGCCGCAATCATCGCGAACGACGACGAAAAAATGGTGGCGGACGCATCGAGCGTCGCCTTGGACTTCTCGCCGCGCGTCTTCACGAGTTCGGCGACGAGTTTTTCGAGCTTGCCGGTTTCGACCAGCAGCGACACGTCCTGCGTGCCGACCTGCCAGTTCATCTGCGACAGGTCGAGCGGCTGCGCGCGCACCAGCGTGACGAAATCGCGCAGATGCGTGCTCCACGTGCCGACCGCCGTCGAGAAGGCGCGCAGCCGCGCCGAATCGCCGGCATCGGCCGGATCGGCATAGCGCTGCAGCGTGCCGAGCGCCTGGCCGATCGACGCGAGCCCCGCGCTCACCTCGGCGCCGAGTTCGTCGCGCTCCTTCGCGGTGGTCGCGGTCAGCAGCATTTTCTGCGCGCGGCTCGCGCGCAACACCTCGGCCCGCACTTCCGCCGCCGCGCGGCTCGCGACGTGGCCCTGCTCGTAGACCGACGCGATCGACGCGTTCAGCCGGCTGATCTGCCACAGCGAGAACACGCCGATCGCGAGCGTGCCGACCAGCAGGATCGCGAACGCGGCGCGCAACGTCGCCTTGACGGTCCACGGCCGGCGCGTACGACGCGCCGCGCGCGTGCGCCGAGCGGCGCGGCCGGCGGCAACGGCGGGTGCGGCGGCGGCCGCACCGGGCTGTGGATGCAAAGATGCTGCTTTCATCGAACTATCCCCGTATGGATCACGCTGCCGGAAAGGTCGGTCCCGGCGGTCCCGCGATGGCAGGCCATGCCGCGCGTCCTGCGCCCGCCCGGCGGGTAGCCGGTGCGGGGCGCGGCGCGCCTGTTGTCATTGGGTCGTTCTACGGCCGCCACCGCCGTTTCTTGAGTCCGGAAAAACACGCACCGGGCCCCGGCGCGGCCCGGCTGAAGGACGGACGCGCCGCCAGCGTTATACCTGTCCAAAAAAGGACGCACCGACCGATCCGTCACACGAATGTCCGATTCGCGATAAAACTTGGCCTGACATTCTCGATACGCCACATTACACTTCTTTGACGCATCAACGAATCGACAACGCGCCGATCCCCAACAGAGCGCGCCAGCCACCTCAACTCGTTCAGCTCACATGGAAACCAGCCTCGACTCCGGAGCCGCCGGCGCAGCCGCCGCCCAGCCGTCCGCACCGCCCGTCGCCCGCACCATCTACCCGGTGCTCGGCGCGATCAGCTTCTCGCACATGCTCAACGACATGATCCAGTCGTTGATCCTCGCGATCTATCCGATGCTCAAGAGCCAGTTCGCGCTGTCGTTCGCGCAGATCGGCCTGATCACGCTCACTTACCAGATCACCGCGTCGCTGCTGCAGCCGCTCGTGGGCCTCTATACCGACAAGCATCCGAAGCCGTATTCGCTGCCGGTCGGCATGGGCTTCACGCTCGCGGGGCTGCTGCTGATGTCGGTCGCGCCGAATTTCCCGATGCTGCTGGTGGCCGCCGCGCTCGTCGGCTGCGGCTCGTCGGTGTTCCACCCCGAATCGTCGCGGGTCGCGCGGATGGCGTCGGGCGGCCGGCACGGGCTCGCGCAGTCGGTATTCCAGGTAGGCGGCAATGCAGGCTCCGCGCTCGGGCCGCTGCTCGCCGCGCTCGTGATCATTCCGCACGGCCAGCACAGCATCGCGTGGTTCTCGGCGGCCGCGCTCGTCGCGATGATCGTGCTCACGCAGATCGGCCACTGGTACAAGAAACATCCGTCGATGAAGAAGAAGGCCGCCTCGGCCGGCCACCCGACGCTGTCGCGCGGCCGCGTGATGGCCGCGATCGGCGTGCTGGTGCTGCTCGTGTTCTCGAAGTACTTCTACCTCGCGAGCATCAACAGCTATTTCACGTTCTACCTGATCGACAAGTTCCACCTGTCGGTGCAGGCCGCGCAGATCCACCTGTTCGTGTTCCTCGCGGCGGTGGCGGCCGGCACGCTGATCGGCGGGCCCGTCGGCGACCGGATCGGCCGCAAGTACGTGATCTGGGTGTCGATCCTCGGCGTCGCGCCGTTCACGATGCTGCTGCCGTACGCGAACCTGTTCTGGACGAGCGTGCTGACCGTGATCATCGGCGTCGTGCTGGCGTCGGCGTTCGCCGCGATCCTCGTCTATGCGACCGAGCTGATGCCCGGCAAGGTCGGGATGGTCGCGGGCCTGTTCTTCGGCTTCGCGTTCGGCCTGGGCGGCGTCGGCGCGGCCGTGCTCGGCCAGCTCGCCGATGCGACGAGCATCCCGTTCGTCTACAAGGTGTGCTCGTTCCTGCCGCTGATCGGCGTGCTGACGGTGTTCCTGCCGAACCTCGAAAGCAGCCGGCGCAAAAAGGCGTGACGAACGACTGGCCGCGGCGTGCGCGCCGCGGCCAGTCAAATGGTTTGGACGGGAAAGTGCGAGACGGCGGCTTCAGGCCGCCGTCGTCGCATGCAGCGTCAGGAAGCGCTTGAGGATGCCGGACGAATAGCTGCTCGCGATCGCCGACAGGAAATGCGAGAACGACTGCGTCGCGTGATCGTCGGCCGTATCGGAGATCGTGCGCACGAGCGCGAACGGCACGTCGTGCTCCGCGCACACCTGCGCGATCGCCGCGCCTTCCATCTCGACCGCGAGCGCGTCCGGCAGCGCGTCGCGCAGCGCAACGACCTCCTGCTCGCTCGACACGAAACGGTCGCCGCTGATGACGAGCCCCGCGTGCAGCGCCGCGCCGGCGAGCCCGAAGCGCTCGGCGAACCGAGCGCCCTCTTCCTCGACGAACAGCGTGCACGCGGCCCGCAAGCGGGCCGTCAGCGCCGCGTCGGTCGCGAAACGCGTGATGCCGAGCAACGGCACCTCGTAGCGCGGAAAGAGCGGCGACGCGTCGAGATCGTGCTGCAGCAGCGTATCGGCCACGACGACGTCGCCAACCCGCACCGTGCGCGACACACCGCCCGCGACACCGGTGAACACCACGCCCGACACGCCGAACACGTGGATTAGCGCGCTGACGGTCGCGGCCGCCGCGACCTTGCCGATCCGCGCGAGCGTGACGACGCAGGCCGCGCCGTGCACGGTGCCGACGTGATAGTCGCGGCGGCCGAGCGTGACCGTCTTCATCGCGCCGTCGGCGCGCATCGCGGCGATCAGGTCGCCGAGTTCCTCGGGCAGCGCGGCCAGAATGCCGAGCGGACGGGCGGCAGGCGTCACGGCGAGGTCGACGTCCATCATTCCACCGCCTGCAGTTTCGCGACCGCGAGCGCGAGCCATTTCTCGCCGTGGCGCTTGAACTTCACCTGCGCCTTCGCATCGGTGCCGTTGCCTTCGAGCGCGGTGACGGTGCCTTCGCCGAACTTGGTGTGGAACACCTGCTGGCCGACCCGGAAGCCGGCGTCGGCCGCGCGCTGCTTGTCCGCGAACGCGGGCAGCGGCGCGGACACGGCCGCATCGACGATCTGCTCGCGGCTGCCGCCGCCCGGCCGCGCGAACCAGTCACGCCCGTAGCCGGCATTGTCCGAACGCCCGCCCCAGCGCGACCCGGCCTCGACCTTCGGCGTGAGCCACTTCAGCACGTGCTCCGGCAGTTCGTCGAAGAAGCGCGAGCGCACGTTGTAGCGAGTCTGGCCGTGCAGCATCCGGCTCTGCGCGAACGACAGGTAGAGCCGCTCCTTCGCACGCGTGATCGCGACGTACATCAGCCGGCGCTCTTCCTCCAGGCCATCCGATTCGAGCACGCTGTTCTCGTGCGGGAACAGCCCCTCCTCGAGCCCCGTGATGAACACGGCCGAGAACTCGAGCCCCTTCGCCGCGTGCACCGTCATCAGCTGCACGGCGTCCTGGCCGGCCTGCGCCTGGTTGTCGCCGGCCTCCAGCGACGCGTGCGACAGGAAGCCCGCGAGCGGCGTCATCGTGTCGGGGTTCTGTGCGGGGTCGGCAGGCGACGCCGGGTCGAGCACGTCGACCGCCGGATCGTCGGTTGCGGTGCCGAGCTCGGGCGCCGCGATCGCACCCGCGCGCAGCGGGATCGAGCGGGCCGGCGTGTCGAGCCCGTAGCCTTCCTCGGCGATGAACGCGGTGGCCGCGTTCACGAGCTCCTGCAGGTTTTCGAGGCGATCCTGGCCTTCGCGCTCGCCCTGGTAGAAATCGGCGAGGCCGCTCGCACGCACGATGTGCTCGACGGTGTCGGGCAGGTTCATGTGCTGCGTGTCGGCACGCATCTTCGCGATCAGGTTCGCGAACCCGCCGAGGCTCGTGCCGGCCTTGCCGGTCACGTACGGAATCGCGGCGGCCATCGAGCAGCCGTACAGGCGCGCGGCGTCGGCCAGTTGCTCGACCGAGCGCGCACCGATGCCGCGGGTCGGGAAGTTCACGACGCGCGCGAATGCCGTGTCGTCGTTCGGGTTGTCGATCAGGCGCAGGTACGCGAGCGCGTGCTTCACTTCCTGTCGCTCGAAAAAGCGCAGGCCGCCGTACACGCGGTATGGAATGCCCGACGACATCAGCGTGTGCTCGATCGAGCGCGACTGCGCGTTGCTGCGGTACAGGACGGCCACTTCGCTGCGCGCCATCCCGGTATTGATCAGCGAACGGATCTCCTCGACGATCCAGCCGGCTTCCTGCGAATCGGTGCTGGCTTCGTACACGCGCACCGGCTCGCCGTGGCCGGCATCGGTACGCAGGTTCTTGCCGAGGCGGTGCGCGTTGTTCGAGATCAGCTGGTTCGCCGCGTCGAGGATGTTGCCGTGCGAACGGTAGTTCTGCTCGAGCTTGATCAGGTTGCGCACGCGGAATTCGTCTTCGAAGTCGCGCATGTTGCCGACGTTCGCGCCGCGGAACGCATAGATCGACTGGTCGTCGTCGCCGACCGCGAAGATCGCGTTCTCGCCGCCCGCGAGCATCTTGAGCCACGCGTACTGCAGCTTGTTGGTGTCCTGGAACTCGTCGACGAGGATGTGCCGGAAGCGCGCCTGGTAGTGCGCGCGCAGCGGCGCGTTGTACGCGAGCAGCTCATAGCAGCGCAGCAGCAGCTCGGGGAAATCGACGACGCCTTCGCGCTGGCACTGCTGGTCGTACGCCTGGTACAGCTCGACGAACTTGCGGTTGAAGTTGTCGGTCGCGTCGACCTTGTCCGGGCGCAGCCCCTGCTCCTTCGCGTTGTTGATGAAGTACTGGACGTTCTTCGGCGGATACTTTTCGTCGTCGACGTTCGCCGCCTTCATCAGCCGCTTGATCGCGGACAGCTGGTCGGCCGTGTCGAGGATCTGGAAGGTCTGCGGCAAGCCGGCGTCGCGCCAGTGCGTGCGCAGCATCCGGTTGCACAGGCCGTGGAACGTGCCGATCCACATCCCGCGCGTATCGATCGGCATCATCGCCGACAGGCGCGCCATCATCTCGCGCGCGGCCTTGTTCGTGAAGGTGACGGCGAGCACGGTGGGCGGCGATGCATAGCCCTGCTGGATCAGCCACGCGATGCGCGTGATCAGCACGCGGGTCTTGCCGCTGCCCGCCCCTGCGAGGATCAGCGCCGGTTCGTTCGGCAACGTGACGGCGGCGAGTTGTTCGGGGTTCAGATTGGCGAGCAGATCGGGCATGGAGCGGCAGCTGACGGGCGAGAAAAATGCGGACCCGACATTATAAGTCGGCCGCGCGATGCCGTTTCCGATCCGTTCGGTCGCACGCTGCCTGCATGTTGGGAGCAGATTGCGGACACGTTGCGGCCGCGTCCCGACGGGCCCGCGCCGGCAAGGCGATGGCTGGCCGATGGGCATCCATTTATAATTGTCAGATTCGGCATCCAATTCACGCATTTTTCGGCAGATTTCCAACATGAGCGACAACACGCTTGCGAAGAGCTTCGAGCCCCATACCATCGAGTCCCAATGGGGGCCGGAGTGGGAAAAACGCGGCTATGCCGCCCCGGCATTCGATCCGGCCCGCCCCGATTTCGCGATCCAGTTGCCGCCGCCGAACGTGACGGGCACGCTGCACATGGGCCACGCGTTCAACCAGACGATCATGGACGGCCTCGCCCGCTATCACCGGATGCTCGGCGAGAACACGCTGTGGGTGCCCGGCACCGACCACGCGGGGATCGCCACCCAGATCGTGGTCGAGCGCCAGCTCGACGCGCAGGGCGTGTCGCGCCACGACCTCGGCCGCGAGAAGTTCGTCGAGCGCGTGTGGGAGTGGAAGCAGCAGTCCGGCTCGACGATCACCGGCCAGGTGCGCCGACTCGGCGCGTCGACCGACTGGTCGCGCGAATACTTCACGATGGACGACAAGATGTCGGCCGCCGTGCGCGACGTGTTCGTCACGCTGTATGAACAGGGCCTGATCTATCGCGGCAAGCGCCTCGTCAACTGGGATCCGGTGCTGATGACCGCCGTGTCGGATCTCGAAGTCGTCAGCGAGGAAGAAAACGGCCACCTGTGGCACATCCGCTATCCGCTCGTCGACGGCTCGGGCTCGCTGACGGTCGCCACCACGCGTCCCGAGACGATGCTCGGCGACGTCGCGCTGATGGTTCACCCGGAAGACGAGCGCTACGTGCACCTGATCGGCAAGCTCGTCACGCTGCCGCTGACGGGCCGCGAGATCCCGGTGATCGCCGACGACTACGTCGACCGCGAGTTCGGCACGGGCGTCGTGAAGGTCACGCCCGCGCACGATTTCAACGACTACCAGGTCGGCCTGCGCCACAAGCTCGCGCCGATCGAGATCCTGACGCTCGACGCGAAGATCAACGACAACGGCCCCGAGCAGTATCGCGGCCTCGACCGCTTCGACGCGCGCAAGGCGATCGTGGCCGACCTCGACGCGCAGGGCTTCCTCGACTCGGTGAAGCCGCACAAGCTGATGGTGCCGCGCGGCGACCGCACGGGCGTCGTGATCGAACCGATGCTGACCGACCAGTGGTTCGTCGCGATGACGAAGCCGGCGCCGGAAGGCACGTTCAACCCGGGCAAGTCGATCACCGAAACGTCGCTCGACGTCGTGCGCAGCGGCCAGATCAAGTTCGTGCCGGAAAACTGGACGACCACCTACTACCAGTGGCTCGAGAACATCCAGGACTGGTGCATCTCGCGCCAGCTGTGGTGGGGTCACCAGATTCCCGCATGGTACGGCGAGAACGGCGAGGTGTTCGTCGCGCGCGACGAGGAAGAAGCGCGTGCGCAGGCCGCGGCGAAGGGTTATGCAGGCGCGCTCAAGCGCGACGAGGACGTGCTCGACACGTGGTTCTCGTCGGCGCTCGTGCCGTTCTCGTCGCTCGGCTGGCCCAACGAAACGCCTGAGCTGCAGCACTTCCTGCCGTCGTCGGTGCTCGTCACCGGCTTCGACATCATCTTCTTCTGGGTCGCCCGGATGGTGATGATGACGACGCACTTCACCGGCAAGGTGCCGTTCCATACCGTCTACGTGCACGGCCTCGTGCGCGACGCGGAAGGCCAGAAGATGTCGAAGAGCAAGGGCAACACGCTCGACCCGATCGACATCGTCGACGGCATCGACCTCGACACGCTGGTCGCGAAGCGCACGACGGGGCTGATGAACCCGAAACAGGCCGCGACCATCGAGAAGAAGACGCGCAAGGAATTCCCGGACGGCATCCCCGCGTTCGGCACCGACGCGCTGCGCTTCACGATGGCGTCGATGGCGACGCTCGGCCGCAACGTGAACTTCGACCTCGCGCGCTGCGAAGGCTATCGCAACTTCTGCAACAAGCTGTGGAACGCGACGCGCTTCGTGCTGATGAACTGCGAAGGCCACGACTGCGGCAACGACAAGCCGGAGGTGTGCGGCGCGGGCGACTGCGGCCCCGGCGGCTACCTCGACTTCTCGGCGGCCGACCGCTGGATCGTGTCGCTCTTGCAGCGCACCGAAGCCGACATCGCGAAGGGCTTCGCCGATTACCGTTTCGACAACATCGCGAGCAGCATCTACAAGTTCGTGTGGGACGAGTACTGCGACTGGTATCTCGAACTCGCGAAGGTGCAGATCCAGAACGGCACGCCGGAACAGCAGCGCGCCACCCGCCGCACGCTGCTGCGCGTGCTGGAAACGGTGCTGCGCCTCGCCCACCCGGTCATCCCGTTCATCACCGAAGCGCTCTGGCAGAAGGTCGCGCCGCTCGCCGGCCGCTATCCGCAAGGCAAGGCCGACGGGGAGGCGTCGCTGATGACGCAGCCGTACCCGGTCGCAAACCTGCAGAAGCTCGACGAGGCATCCGAGCAGTGGGCGGCAGACCTGAAGGCGATCGTCGACGCGTGCCGCAACCTGCGCGGCGAGATGAACCTGTCGCCCGCGACCAAGGTGCCGCTGCTGGCGGCCGGCGACGCCGAGCGCCTGCGCTCGTTCGCGCCGTACGTCCAGGCACTCGCGCGCCTGTCGGAAGTGCAGATCCTCGCGGACGAAGCCGCGCTCGACCAGCAAGCGCACGGCGCGCCGATCGCGATCGTCGGCCCGAACAAGCTGGTGCTGAAGGTGGAAATCGACGTCGCGGCCGAGCGCGAGCGCCTGTCGAAGGAAATCACGCGCCTGACCGGCGAGATCGCGAAGTGCAACGCGAAGCTCGGCAACGAGGCTTTCGTTGCGAAAGCACCGCCGGCCGTGGTCGAACAGGAGCAGAAACGTGTCGCGGAATTCCAGAGCACGCTCGAAAAACTGCGTGCGCAGCTCGATCGGTTGCCTGCGTAACAAACGGTAAGGTCATTTGCGTTCACTATAATGCGAACGTGAACATAGACCGTCTGACAAGTCGATTACAGGAATAAAGGTTCGATCATGTTGAAAGTCACCAAGGCGGTATTCCCCGTTGCCGGTCTCGGCACGCGGTTCCTCCCGGCAACGAAGGCGAGCCCGAAGGAAATGCTGCCGGTCGTCGACAAGCCGCTGATCCAGTACGCGGTCGAGGAAGCGATCGCGGCCGGCATTACCGAGATGATCTTCGTCACCGGGCGCAGCAAGCGCGCGATCGAGGACCACTTCGACAAGTCGTACGAGGTCGAGGCCGAACTCGAGGCGCGCGGCAAGGAAAAGCTGCTCGAACTCGTGCGCAGCATCAAGCCGAGCCATGTCGACTGCTTCTACGTGCGCCAGCCGGAAGCGCTCGGCCTAGGCCACGCGGTGCTGTGCGCGGAAAAGCTCGTCGCCGACAACCCGTTCGCGGTGATCCTCGCGGACGACCTGCTCGACGGCAACCCGCCGGTGATGAAGCAGATGGTCGACGTGTTCGACCACTATCACAGCTCGGTGATCGGCGTCGAAGAGATCCCGCCGTCGGAGACGAAGTCGTACGGGATCGTCGACGGCAAGGAATGGGAAGAGTCGATCGTCAAGATGTCGGCGATCGTCGAGAAGCCGGCGCCGGAAGTCGCGCCGTCGAACCTCGGCGTGGTCGGCCGCTACGTGCTGAAGCCGCGGATCTTCGATCACCTGCGTGCGCTGAAGCCGGGCGCGGGCGGCGAACTGCAGCTCACCGATGCGATCCAGGCGCTGCTCGCCGACGAGCAGGTGCTGGCCTACAAGTACCAGGGCACGCGCTACGACTGCGGCAGCAAGCTCGGCTACCTAAAGGCGACGGTCGAATTCGCGCTGCGCCACCCGGAAGTCGGTGCGGAATTCGAGACGTACCTGCGCACCCGCGACGGCGCTCAACCGACCGTCTGAACGCGGCAAGGGCGCGCTCCCGCGCGCCCGCCCTCACCTCACGGCCGCCGCTTCAGCGCGCGTCGGCCGGCTTCACCGAGACGACGCCCGGCATGCCGCCCGCGTCGTCTTTTTTCGTCTTGACCAGCCAGCCGTTGCCGTCGCCGAACGGCACCTTCGCCAGCGCGCTCTTCACGAGCGCCGGCGCAGCCTGCTGCGTACCGGGATCGCGATCGCGCAGCGACGCCGACACGCGATAGACGTCGGCGCCCGATTTCGCATCGACGAAGCGCAGCGTCAGCACGTGACGGTACACGCGGCCCATGAACGGCAGCGCGAACGGCGCCGGCCCGTCGACCGTCACGCACGCGCTGCTCGCCGCGCCGCACCGCTCGGCGCTCGCCGCGACCGCCGCCGGCTGTGTCGCGTACGCGATCGACAGCCGGTAACGCGCGTCCTTGAGCGGCTGCGCATCGAAGCCGCGGCGCGCGAGCTCGTCGCGCACGAGCGTCTCGATCTGCCGGTACTCGGCGTCGTCCGCCTGCGCGGCCGTCCGTGCGAAGTCGTAGCCGTGCACACCGGGTGCAAACGCATTCGGCTGCCCGACCGCACTCACGCCGCTCGTCACGCCGGCGCAACCCGTCAACAGCGACGCCGCCAGCGCGGTCGCTGCCCATTGCTTTCTCATGACTTTCCCCAAATGCCTGCCGTCGCGCCCGGCCCTGTCAGGCGGACGGCTCGTCGATCGCGGGCAGCGACACCGTCACCGCGGTGCCGACACCCACTTCGCTGTCGACCGACACGCTGCCCCCATGGCGCGTGACGACCGTCTTCACGAACGCCATGCCGAGCCCGGAACCCGAGATTTCGGGCCGCTCGCCGGCATGGAATCGCTTGAAACGCTCGAACAGATGCCGCTGATCTTCCGGCGCAATGCCGTACCCCTGATCGCGAATCGTACAGAACATCCGCTTCGATGCGTGCTCGACCGTCAGCGTACACGTGATCACCGTGTCGGACGGACTGTATTTGACCGCATTGTTCAGCAGGTTCACGAAGGCGCGCGTGATCAGCGAGCGGTCCGCGCGCACCCAGCACATGTCGGTGCCCACGCCGGTCTCCACGCGAATGTGCTTCGCCTGCGCCTGCGGCCACACCTCGTCGCTCGCGTCGATCAGCACGTCGACGAGGCTCGTCACCTCGAGCTGGTACGCCTGCGACTCGGCGCGCGCCAGTTGCACGAACTCGTCGGCGAGCGACAGCGCGCGGTGCGCATAGCGCTCGATTCGCGCGAGCAGCCCGCGCATCGCGTCGCTTTCGACGCGGTCGCGCTCGATCTCGACCAGCGCGAGGATCGACGACTGCGGCGAACGCATGTCGTGCGACAGCAGGTGCAGCGCTTCCTCGCGCTGCCGCTCGGCCGCGTGCAGCTCGGTCACGTCGACGAGGCCGGCAATCCAGCCGGTCACGCGCCCTTGCGCGTTGGTACATGCCGCGTAGCGTAGCAGATGGTCGAGCCCGTCGCGATCGCGCACCTCGATGCCGCGCGCCATCGCGTCGTGCTCGGCCTCGAGCGTCGGATCGAGCACGGCCGGCCAGTGCTCGCGGATCGCCGCATCGTGCTCGGCGTTGCCGTCGACGGTCTTCATGAACGTCAGCTCGCCGAGCGCGGTGCGCAGCGGCCGCCCTTCCGGCAGCGGCAGCGCGAGCCGCGACCCGTAGCGTTTCGCCGCATGGTTCGCGATCAGCACGGTGCCGGCGAGGTCGGTCACGAAGATCGGCTCGGGCATGCTGTCGAGGCTGTCCCACACGAAGCGCTTCATGTCCTGCACACGCTGCGCGGCCTGCGCCATCAGCGCCATCTGCCGCTCCAGCACGTCGCCGCCGACGCTGCGCGTGCGCGGCGCCTCGGGCAGCAGGTGCGGCTCGTCGGCGAGCTTCTGCAGCTCGCGGCGCAGGTACGACATCGTCATTTCCAGCCGCCGCCAGTTCCAGATCGGGTAGACGGCGATCAGCCCGAAGATCGCGGGCGCCGGCGTCAGCCAGATGCGCGCCTCGAACAGCAGCGCCAGGCTCGCGACGACGGCGAGCGCGGCCAGGCTCAGCGTCAGCAGCAACGCACGCCACGGCGACAGCATCAGGAAGCCGCCCAGCAACACGGCGAGCGGCAGCAGCGACGCGACGAACAACCCCGCGCGCGACGCGGGCGAGATCGCACTGCCGGTCGCCAGCATGTCGAGCACGTTGGCATGGATATACACGCCGGCGAGCGGGCCGAACTCGCCGGACACCGGCGTCGCGAAGCGATCGTACAGCCCGGACGCCGTCACGCCGACGACGACGATCTTGCCGCGCAGCGCGTCGGGTTTCACGCGCCCTTCGAGCACGTCGTCGAACGACAGCGTCGGATACGCGGGCGTATTGCGGCTGAACGGAATCAGGTAGCGGCCCTCGCCCGCCGCATCACGCGACAGGTCGTGCGCGTCCGCGCCGGGCACGCCGCCGACCGGGTGCAGCCGGCCGGCCTGGATCGCGCGATAGACGGGTACCATCAGTTGCGGCCAGCGCACGCGGCCGTCGCTTTCGAACAGCGCGACGCTGCGCACGATGCCGTCGCGATCGACCTCGAGATTGATATGGCCTAGCCCCGTCGCGCGCGCGGCGAGCGCGGCGACCGGCGGATCGACGGAGCGCGTGCCGTCCGCCTGCTCGGGGCTCAACAGCACGGGCAGGAAGGTCGGCACGCGGCTCATCGCGTCCGCGAACGCGCGATCCTCCGGCGACGGTTCGGTAAACAGCACGTCGTAGACGACCGCGGCCGGCTGCGCGCGCGCGAGCGTGTCGAGCAGCCGCGCATGCACGTCGCGCGGCCACGGCCAGCGACCGAGCGCGGATACGCTCTGGTTGTCGATGTCGACGACGACCACGTCGGGCGACAGCGGCAGACTGCGCAGCATCAGCAGCCGGTCGTAGATCAGCCCGTCGACGCTCGACGACAGGCGACCGAGCGCACACGCGAGAATCACCGCGATTCCGAGGCAGCCGATCGCGATCCATTCGATCAGGAAGCGGCGGCCGAGGTGCCGCCGCGGAGAAACGGAGTCGGGTTTCATGCGCCGCGGATCAGCGCGACAACGTGAACGCGCTGACCGGACTGGTCTTCTCGTAGAACTTGCCGCCTTCGAATTCCTCGACGGTCACGGCCCAGAAATAGTCGCCCGGCGGCAGGTGCGCGACGGTGATCTGGCGCGCGTGCAGGCCGACCTGGTCGACGACCGGCGCGCTCAGGTCCTTCGAGCGCGACAGCACGAACCGGTAACGCGCATTCTTGCCCGAGCCGTTCGGCGACCAGCGGAACTCGTAACCGCCCGCGCCCTGCGACGCGCTCGCGTCGAGCCCCATCACGCGGCGTTCGAACGCATAGGTCCGCGGCAGCCCCTCGAGGCCGTTCGCATCGATCGCGGCGATCCGCACGAAGTAGTTGCCGTTCGGCACGTCGCGGAACACCGCGCGCGGCGAATCGGTGCGCGTTTCGCGGAACAGGTCGAGCAGCCCCGCATCGTGCGCGAGCTGCACGCGATACGCATGCGCCTGCGCGAGCGGCGTGACGTCGAATGCGACGTCGGGCTCGTCCTGCACCTTGTCGGGATGCGCGAGCGCGGGGGCGCCCAGCAGCTGGACGGGCGCGCCGACCGCGCCGGACGACGTCGCGACGCTGCCGAAATTCGCATGCACGAGCGTCGCGTCGGCCGACTGCCGGCCGCCCGCGACGCCGACGGTGCCGTCGAGCACTTCGACACGCGTCGTCGCAGTGCCGGCCGCGTCGTAGTTCACGCGAAAGCGCGTGCCACGCACGCCGGCCACGACCGACGGCGAGCGGATCTGGAAGCGGTCGTCGCGTTTCTTCAGGTGGGTGACTTCGCTGTCGACCGAGCCGCGCGTGAGTTCGAACTCGCGATCGAGCGTGCCGGTCAGCACCGTGCGGCGCAGCGATTTCAGGTCGAGCTGGCTGTCGGGCGGCAGGCTCATGTGCGTGCCGTCGGCCAGCTCGATCGTCACGAAGCCGTTCGGGCCGGTGCGCACGCGATCGCCTTCGGCGAGCGTCGCATCGTTCGCGAGCGGCGCGAAAGCCGCGTCGGACGCGCGCTCGGCCGTGCCCTGCACCGCGATCACGCGCGCGGTGAGCTTTTCCTTGCGCAGGCGCGCGACCGGCAGCTTCAGCGCGATGCCGGGCTGCAGGCGCTTCGGCGCCGGCACGCCGTTGATCTGCTGGAGCAGTTGCCAGTCGTCCGCGCCCTGCAGGTAGCGCGCGGCGACGTCGTACAACGTGTCGCCGGCCTGCGTGCGATAGACGACCGTCTTGCCCGCGGCGGCGGGCGGCTGCGCCGCGGCCTGCTGCGCGGCGAACGCCAACGCGACCGCGCAGGCCGCGCGCAGCGCCGCCGTGCGCAGGTTCGCCGTGCGCTGCGTGATTCGCGTCGTCACTCCGGTTCCCCCTGGCCGACCCGTTCGAGCCGGTAGCCGTACCCGTAGATCGGCGCGAGACGGTAGCCGTTCTCGGGCCGCAGGCCGAGCTTGGTGCGCAGCATCGAAATGTGCGTATCCATCGTGCGCGACGGAATGTCGGTCGCCTGCTTCCACACGAGGTCGAGAATGTGCGCGCGCGACAGCGGCCGGTCCAGATGCTGGAACAGCAGCAGCGCGAGCTCGAATTCCTTTTGCGTGAGGCTCACGGCCTTGTCGCCGACGTACGCCTGCTTCAGGTTCACGTCGAAACGGAACTGATCGAATTCGCGGACGGTCGCCTCGGCGTTGACCGGATAGGCGCGGCGCAGCAGCGAACCGATGCGCGCGCGCAGGATCGGGCCCGACACCGGCTTGACCACGTAATCGTCGGCGCCGGCATTGAGGATCTGCGTGATCCCCGCCTCGTCGTCGCGGCTCGTCATGAAGATGATCGGCAGGCTGTGCTCGGTCTGGTTGGCGCGCACCCACTTGAGCACTTCCTCGCCGGACATGTCGGGCACGTTCCAGTCGAGCACCAGCAGATCGAACGTCTCGCGCTGCAGGCGCTTCTTCAGGGCCTTGCCTTCCTTGAACGCATAGCACGTATGGCCAACGGCCGTCAGCGTTTGACTGACGAAATCCGTCTGGGCCGGATCGTCATCCAGTACAGCAATTCTCATAGCACCCCGCAAATCGAAGTCGGTTCGTCCATTCGGCTCCCGCGCCTGCCCCGGGCCGCGCAGCGTGCGCGCGGCGCCGGATACCGGCCGGCAAGCCGTCGTTCGCCGCTCGCGCCACCTGCGCAAACCGGCGAGCCCGGCTAAATATCTCAAAAACGGGGCACGGACGAACCGGCGATTTCATCATAGTAGTATGAAATTCGCCAAGAAATTGCGCGGACTATCGCCCTTTCTTCGAATAATCCTTTCTGTTGCGCAACCGGACGCCTAATCGGCGCCCGCGATGCCGGCCACCGGCTCGGCAAAATCGTCGGTCGGCATGCGTGGCGACGGCGGCTCCGACAGTGGCGGTTGCGCCAGCATCCGCTGCAGCTGGTCGCGCACGCGCTCCCACGCATTGGCCGCGTAGTCGGGCTGGCCCGCCGCCCATGCCTGCGCCAGATCGAACACGCGTTCGATCGTTGCGCCACAGTAGGTCGGGCCCGAGCCGTCGTCCCGCGCGGCGTCGCGCAGCCGTTCGTCGAGCCACTCGGCCAGCCACGGCATCTCGGCCGCGGCCGAATCCGCATATGCCTCCAGCGCGGCACGCGCGTGGCGGTCCTGCTGCGGATCGAGCTCGATCCGGCTCAATTCCGAGGTGCGCACGGGCGCGATGCTTTCCGCTCCGGACGGACTTCGAAGGGTCCCTGGTCTGAAGGACATGTCCTCTCCCCGTTGTACGACGGTAGCGTCAGGCATGGCCCCCGAGCCCGCCGTGCGACGTACCGTGGCCGGCGCCTCCGCTGGGAGCGGACGACCGGCCGGGTCAGTATACGCAGCCGGTCACGCAATGAGGTTTAAGAATTGTCAGAGAGGGACGCCCGGTTAGGGACGCCCGGCCAACGGGCGACCGGCTTGGGGCGGTCGGCCAGGCGCGACTGCCGAGGCGCGGCCGGCCGGGAGCCCGGCACCGCGGAACGTGCGATGCGTGCCTTCAGCGGCGACGCATCAGGAACACGAAGGTCTTGTCCTGCGTCGTCGATTCGACGATCTCGTTGCCCGTCTGCTTCGCGAACGCGGCGAAATCGCGCTGCGAGCCCGGATCGGTCGCGAGCACCTTGAGGATCTGCCCGCTCTCCATATCGGCAAGCGCTTTCTTGGCACGCAGGATCGGCAACGGGCAATTGAGCCCGCGCGCGTCCACTTCCTTGTGAATCTGCATCGGCTGTCGACCTTCGAATGACGCGCCACACACGGCGCGGGAGGAAGCCGCGATTTTACCGCAGCGCCGCCGCGCCTGCCCGGCCACCCGCGGCCCCGCGCCCGCCGGCAGCCGGCAGCCGACTCACGCGCCGGAGAAGCCGCCCGCGAGCCGCTCGCGCAAGTGGCGCACCAGCGCGCGCACCGCGCTCGGCACGACCGGGCTGTACGGACGAATCGCGAAAATGTGATCGCCGAACGCGCCCGACGGCCGCCAGCCGTCGAGCAGCGCGACGAGCCGGCCGGCGTCGAGATCGCGCCGCGCGCTGAAATCGGGCAGCAGCGCGATGCCGAGCCCGCCGAGCGCGGCCTCGCGCATCGCCTCGCTGTTGTTCGCCGCGAAACTGCCGCGCACCGGCACGCTCACGCGCTGGCGCCGGCGGCCGTCCGGCTCGAAGCTCCATGCCGCCGGCTCGTTGTCGCGCAGGTAGCACAGGCAGCTGTGATCGACGAGTTCGCTCGGATGGCGCGGCGCGCCGCGCGCGTCGAGATAGTCGCGGCTCGCGACCAGCAGCGAACGCGTGTCGCACAGCTTCCACGCGACGTGGGTCTGCGGCGCGGTGGTCGTATGGCGGATCGCGAGGTCGAAGCCCTCCTGCGTCAGCGAATGCAGGCGGTCCGACAGGTCGAGCTCGATCTGCACGCCCGGATGCTGGCGCAGGAAATCGGGCAGGTGCGGCACGACCTGCTGGCGCCCGAGCGCGACCGGCACCGTGACGCGCAGCAGCCCGCGCGGCTCGCCGGCGAGATCCTTCACCCGCGCGAAATGCTGGCCGATCGACTCGAACGCGTCGCGCGTGCTGTCGACCAGCGTCTGGCCCGCGTCGGTGAGCCGCACGCTGCGCGTGGTGCGGCGCACGAGCGGCACGCCGGCCGCCTTTTCGAGATCGGCGATGCGCTGGCTCATCGCGGCCTTGCTGATGCCGAGCCGCTGCGCGGCAGCCGTGAAACTGCCCGCGGCGGCCAGCACCGTCAGCGAATGGATATGCGGCCAGAGCGCCTGGACATTTTGCTGATTCATCCACTGATTATTCAGAATTCTGAACAGTGAATCAAGTTTCGCGGCCTTCTCCCGCCCTGCCGGTTTCCCTAGACTAGGCGTTGTTGCCCCTCATCCCCAGGAGACACGCATGACCATGGTTCCCGCCTATACGTCCGACGCCGACGTCGGCCATTACCTCGACGGCGCGCCCGTCGCCGGCCGCAGCGGCCGCTTCCAGGACGTCTTCAATCCGGCGCTCGGTCGCGCGGTGCGGCGCGTCGCGCTGGCCGGCAATGACGAAGTCGAACGGGCCGTCGCGTCGGCCCACGCGGCGTTCCCGGCCTGGGCCGACACGCCGCCGATCCGCCGCGCGCGTGTGCTGCACCGCTTCCTGCAGCTGATGAACGAGCACCGCGACACGCTGGCGGCGATCATCACGGCCGAGCACGGCAAGGTGTTCTCGGATGCACAGGGCGAAGTCGCGCGCGGCATCGACATCATCGAATTCGCGTGCGGCGTGCCGCAACTGCTGAAGGGCGACTTCACCGACCAGGTCAGCACCGGCATCGACAACTGGACGATGCGCCAGCCGCTCGGCGTCGTCGCGGGCATCACGCCGTTCAACTTCCCGTGCATGGTGCCGTGCTGGATGTTCCCGGTCGCGCTCGCGACGGGCAACACGTTCGTGCTGAAGCCGAGCGAGCGCGACCCGTCGGCCGCGCTGTTCATCGCCGACCTGCTCACGCAGGCCGGCCTGCCCGCCGGCGTGTTCAACGTCGTGCAGGGCGGCAAGGGCGCGGTCGATGCCCTCCTCGATCACCCGGACGTGCAGGCCGTCAGCTTCGTCGGCTCGACGCCGATCGCGGCCTACGTGCAGCAGCGCGCGGTGCAGTCGGGCAAGCGCGTGCAGGCGCTCGGCGGCGCGAAGAACCACCTCGTCGTGATGCCCGACGCGAACATCGACCAGGCGGTCGATGCGCTGATCGGCGCCGCGTACGGCTCGGCCGGCGAGCGCTGCATGGCGATCAGCATCGCGGTGCTGGTGGGCGACGTGGCCGACAGGATCGTGCCGGCCGTGGCCGAACGCGCGCGCAAGCTGGTGATCGGCGACGGGATGTCGCCGGAAGTCGAGATGGGGCCGATCGTCACCGGCGAAGCGCTCAAGCGCATCGAAGGCTATATCGAGCAAGGCGTGAACGAAGGCGCGCAACTGGTGGTCGACGGCCGCGGGCTGCGCGTGCCGGGCCGCGAGGCCGGCTTCTTCACGGGCGGCACGCTGTTCGACCACGTGAGCCCCGACATGCGGATCTACAAGGAAGAGATCTTCGGGCCGGTGCTCGGCTGCGTGCGCGTGAAGGATTTCGGCGAGGCGGTCGACCTGATCAACGCGCACGAGTTCGGCAACGGCGTGTCGTGCTTCACGAGCGATGGCGGGATCGCGCGCGAATTCGCGCGGCGCATCCAGGTCGGCATGGTCGGCATCAACGTGCCGATTCCGGTGCCGATGGCGTGGCACGGCTTCGGCGGCTGGAAGAAGAGCCTGTTCGGCGACATGCACGCGTACGGCGAGGAAGGCGTGCGCTTCTACACGCGCCAGAAGTCGGTGATGCAGCGCTGGTCGTCGAGCATCGGCAAGGGCGCCGAGTTCGCGATGCCGACCGCGAAGTAAGCCGCCCGGTGCGCTCTCCGCCGATCCGTTCGGCGGGCGGCGCACCGGCAGTCGGGATCAACCGGCCTTCGTGCCGTGCGCGCCGTCGGCGGTCGGCAGGTACGACAGCTCCAGCCGGTACGCGAGCGCGACGAACAGGCTCTGCGCAAGGCCCATCGTGGCCGTCAGCGCGCGAAAGCCGAACGTCGCGCTGTCCTGCACCATCAGCGTCACTTCCGCCTCCCGCGCGAGCGGGCTCATCCGGCTGTCGGTGATCGCGATCAAGCGTGCGCCGCGCTGCGCGGCCTGCTGCGCGACCTGCACGGTCTCGTCCGCATACGGCATGAACGAGATCGCGATCATCACGTCGCCCTTGCGCACCGAGCGGATCTGGCCGAGATGCATGCTGCCGAGCGCGTCGAACAGCCCGATGCGCTTGTCGGTGTGCTGCAGCGCATAGTCGAGATACACGGCGATCGGAAACGCACGCCGCGACCCGGCGATCCAGATCGCCTGCGTATCGGCGAGCAGGTCGACGGCCTGTGCAAGCGCCTGCGAGTCGAGCGTCTGCCGCAACTGCTGCATCCCGGCAATGCTGCCCTTGATGAATTCGTCGGCGATCTGTTCGGGCTGCAGGCTCGACGAGCCGGCCTCGATCACGTCGCGCAGCCGCAGGTTGTACGCGCGCCCCGGCGCGATCTGCTGCGCGAGCCCCTCGCGGAACAGCCGCTGCATCTCGGAGAAGCCGGAGAAGCCGAAGTGCTTCGCGAACCGCACGACGGCCGACGGCTGGACGCCGCAGGCTTCCGCGAGCGACTGGATGCCTTCCAGCCCAAGCTGGTCCCGATGCGTTTCCACGTGGCGCGCGATCACCTTCAGGCGATTGCTGAGGCCGTCGTACTCCTGCGTCAGGTGCTGCAGGAACGCCTCGACGGTGGCGGGAGGTTTCTCGGATGAGCTCATCGGATAGCGCGAAGTTGACGGCCCCGATGCGCGCGCGGCTGGCCGGCGCGGCCCGGGGCTCGACTGGATACATGCATGAAGGGCGAATTTAATCACGTTTGCGGCACGACCCGCGCCGCCGGCTCGCTCCCACGCGCTCGGTCATCACTTGCACACGCTCCACGGCAAGACTGGAAACGATTGTCCAACGCGCTCGCGGCGTCGTAAAGATCAGGGTGTGTACCAAGGCCGGCTGCCGCGGCGAAGCGTGGTGCAGCCGACCTGCCTCCGTTCAACGATAGTCGACCCACACGCTGCCCGCATCGGCCGAACGCACGCAATTCTCGACCCAGCGCACGCCCTCGACGCCCGCGTGAACGTCCGGAATACGGATGGCCTTCACCGCCGCGGCGTCGCCGCGATCGGCCGCATCCATCGCGAGTGCGAAGCGCGCGTACAGGTTCGACCATGCCTCGAACAGCCCTTCCGGATGCCCGGCGCCGATGCGGTCTTCGCGCGTGGCGTTCGGATGCAGGTACGGCATCCCGCGATCGAGCACCTGCGCGGGCTGCCCCTGGATTTCGTAGCGCAACTGGTTCGGGTGTTCATCCCACCATTCGACGCTCGCCTTCGAGCCGATCACGCGCACCTTCTGCCCGTGCATCGAACCGGCGTTCACCGCGCTCGACCACACGTAGCCGATCGCGCCGGTGTCGTACTCCATGATCGTGAACGCGTTGTCCTCGAGCGGCGCGCGGCTCTTCACGAAGCTCTGCCGTGAACACATCAGCCGGCGGATCTTCAGTTCCGGCGCCATCACCTCGGAGATGTACAGCGGATGCGTGCCGATGTCGCCGAGCACGTAGCTCGGGCCCGCGAACTTCGGATCGACGCGCCAGCGCGCGGCCGCGCTCGCGGCCTCGACGCCTTCGCTGTGAAAGCCGTGCGCGAACTGCATCTGCACGATGCGGATCTCGCCGAGGTCGCCGCGCGCGATCATCTCGCGCGCCTGCTCGATCATCTGGTGTCCGGAATAGCCGTACGCGACGCCGACGATCCGGTTTTTCTCGACCGACAGGCGCTGCAGCGCCTCGGCCTCCTCGGTCGTGAAGCACAGCGGCTTCTCGCAGACCACGTGCAGCCCGGCGTTCAGCGCGGCACGGCAGATCTCGAAGTGCGTGTTGTTCGGCGTCGCGATCGACACCGCGCGGATGCCGTCCGGACGACGCGTCTCGGCGTCGAACATCGTCGCGTAGTCGGCATAGCAGCGCTCGGCCGCGACGCCGAGCTTCACGCCGAACTGACGGCCGCGCTCGGGATCGATATCGAATGCGCCGGCGACCAGCTGGAAGCTGCCGTCGCGCAGCGCGGCCGACCGGTGGCTGTAGCCGATCTGGCTGCCGAGCCCGCCGCCGACCATGCCCCAGCGAATCGAATGGCCAAGCAGAATCTGTCCGTCAATCATGATGGTGGTGTTCCTGGTGCGTGTTCAGGGGATCATGCAAAACCGGCCGACGCGAGAAACGCGCGGCTCGCGGCGACGTCGCGCAGGCTCGTGCCGGCGTTACGCGGGTCGCGCTCCTGTTCGATCGTGATGTAGCCGGCGTAGCCGATGTCGTCGAGCGCGCGGCGGATCGCCGGGTAGTCGAGCACGCCGGTGCCGATCGGGCACATCACGCCGCGCGCGCAGGCCGCGAAAAACGCGATGTGCTCGCCCATCACCGCGTCGTACACGGCTGCGTCGATATCCTTGAAATGCACGTAGTCGAGCCGCGCCGCATGGCGGCGCAACCACGTTTCCGGGTCCATGCCCGAGTAATGCAGGTGGCCGGTGTCGAGACACAGGCCCGCCGTCTCGGCCGGAATGTCGGCGACGATCCGGTCGATCTCGTCCGCGAACTCGATATAGCCGCCCGCATGCGGATGGATCACCGCGCGCACGCCGAACTCGTCGCGCGCGATGGTGGCGATCTGCCGGATATGGTCGACCATCCGCGCCCAGCGCGCGTCGGACAGCCGCGGCGCGCGATCGCCGTGGCCGGCCGCGTAGTCGCGTTCCTCGTGGCCCCAGTCCATCACGACCAGGTACGGCGCCGCGTAGCGCTGGCCGTCCTGCGTCGGCAGCTTCGGCAACCGCGTGATCAGCGCGCAGATGTCGCGCGTCTGGCGCAGCAGGTTCGGCAGGTTCTCCGGCGACACGAGATCGTCGAAGATCGTACCGGCCGTGATGCTCAGGCGCTGGCGTTCCAGCTCGGCGCTCACCACGTCGAGATCGAGCGGGATGTAGCCGTACGGCCCGAGTTCGATGCCCGAGTAGCCGGCCTGCGCAGCCTCGGCAAGCACGTGCCGCCACGGCGGCAGGTGCGGGTTCTTCACGTCGTCGACGCCCCAGCAACACGGCGCGCAGCCAATCTTCATCGTCATGTCGGTCTCTCCGGCAGGTCAGCGACCGGTCAACCGCGATAGAACGCGGGACGCTCGGCCATCGCGATCGCCTCGACCGCGCCGCTCTGCTGGGCCCGCACGCACGCGTCGGCCGCGACCGCCGCCGCGTAGCCGTCCCACGCGGACGGCCCGGTCAGCGCGCCCTGCCGCACGCCGTCGATGAACGCCTGCAGCTCGACGTCGTACGACGCGATGAAGCGCTCCTTCCAGTCGGTCATGATCTCGACCGATTGCCGCGCCGCATGCTTGAGCCCGACGGCCGGCGGATCGGGCAGCTTCGCGATGCCCTGCTCGCCGACGACCTCGCACTGGATGTCGTAGCCGTACTGGCAGTTCACGAAGATCTCGACGTCGATGCGCACGCCGCTGGCGGTTTCGAGCAGCACGATCTGCGGATCGGCGAGATGCGCGGATGCATGGCGCGTCTTCTTCGGATAGACGACCTGCGCGCTCGCATAGTCCTCGCCGAGCAGCCAGCGCAGCACGTCGAGCTCGTGGATCAGCGTGTCGGTGATCGCCATGTCGGTCGTGTAGCGCTCGCCGACCGACTGGTTGCGGTGCGCGCAATGCAGCATCAGCGGCGCGCCGATCTGGCCGCTGTCGATCACGCGCTTGAGCGCGCGATAGCCTTCGTCGTACGGCCGCATGAAGCCGACCTGCACGAGCCGCTTGCCGTGCGCGACTTCGGCTTCGACGATCCGCATGCAGCCGTCGGCCGTGACGGCCAGCGGCTTCTCGCAGAACACCGGCTTGCCGTGCGCGATCGCGTCGAGCACGAACGCTTCGTGCGTCGGCCCCCACGACGTGACGAGCACGGCCTGCACGTCGGCGGCCGCGACCACTTCGTGGCCGTCGCCGTAGATCTCGGCGTCGAGCCCGTACTTCGTCACCGCGTCGCGCGCCTGCTGCGGATCGATGTCGTTGACGGCCACGACGCGCGCGCCGGACAGCGTGCAGGTCAGTCTGCGAATGTGGTCCTGGCCGATCGCGCCGCAGCCGATCACGCCGATTTGCAAGGTCATGCAGTTCTCTCCAGTCGTTCGTTCATCAGCGGCGCGGCCCGTGCCGCGCCGGTCAGCAATCGGTCATCAGTCAGCGCGCGGTGCGATCGAAATGGCGATCGACGTAGCGCTGGATCGCGTCGCGCATGTAGCGCGACGACGCTTCCGCGCGGTCTTCCCACGCGAACACGCACGACGACATCACGCCATCGAAGCCGGCGGCGCCGAGTGCGCGGAAAAACACGTCCCAGTCGATCTCGCCCTGCCCGATGTCGAGATGCTGGTGCACACGGATCTGGTTCGAGCCGGGCGGGTTCACGATGTAGCGCAGCTGGCTGCTCTTGCGGTGGTCGAACGTGTCGGCCACGCGCACGTGCGCGAGGATCGGCGCGGCCTGCGCGATCATCGCGGCCATGTCGTCGCCGTAGTAGAACGTGTGCGGCGCGATATATGACAGCTTCAACGACGGCGAATCGAGATTCGTGACGATGTCGATCGCCGGCTGCAGCTGCTCGATCCAGTCCTCCGGATGCGGCTCGACCGACAGCACGATACGTTCGCGCTCGAGGATCGGCAGCAGTTCATCCATCGAGCGGAACCACGCGGCCTCGCACAGCTCCTTCGGGTTCGCGCCCGGCCGCTCGCCGACCGAGCGCTCGGGCGACGCGCCGCGCCCGAACTCCGACACCATCAGCGGGCACTCCATCTCGACTGCCACCTCGATCGCCTTCTTCCAGCAGCGCACCGCCCATTGCCGCTCGTCGTCGAACGGGCTCGCCCAGCGGTACATCGGCTGCAGCGACGCGAGGCCCACGCCGCTCGCGCGCAGCGCCTGGCGGAACGCGGCCATGCGCTCGCGGGTCGCGCGCGGCATCACCCACCAGTCGAGAAAGTCGCTGCGCGGCGACAGCTCGATCTGGTCGTAGCCGAGCTCGGCCACCGCGTGCGGCAGGCGATCGAGCGGCAGGTGGCGAATCATGTAGGGGTCCAGTGCGATCTTCATCTTCTTCCTGGGCAGTTTCGTGGTTTCGACAGGGTTGGAGTCGATCAACGACGCGACTTCTTGTTGCGGTACTGATCGGCGATCACGGCCGCGACGATGATCGCGCCCTTCACCATCTCCTGGTAGTACGCGTCGATGCGGATGAACGTGAAGCCCGACGTCATCACGCCGAGGATCAGCACGCCGATCACGGTGCCCGTCACGCGGCCGAGGCCGCCCGACAGCGACGTGCCGCCGATCACGACGGCCGCGATCGCATCGAGCTCGTACATCACGCCCATGCCCGACTGGCCGGAGATCGCACGCGCGGCCGTCACGGTGCCGGCGATGCCGCTCAGGAGGCCCGCGATCGCGTAGACGAAGATCAGGTGCCGCGTGACGTTGATGCCCGACACGACGGCCGCATGGCGGTTCGCGCCGATCGCGTAGGTGTACTTGCCGAAGCGCGTGTAGCGCAGCACGATGTGGAAGATCGCGGCCACCACCAGGAAGATGATCACCGGATTCGCCCCTGCGCCGATCGCCGCGAACGGGTCGGTCAGCATCGACACCGGCATCCCGTTGGTGAACCACTTCGCGAAGCCGCGCGCGGCGACCATCGTGCCGAGTGTCGCGATGAACGGCGGGATGCCCGTCAGCGCGATCAGCGTGCCGTTCAGGAGGCCCACCAGCAGCCCGACGCATACGCCGGCCAGCACCGGCCAGATGACCGGCAGGTCGGTGAGGTGCGGAAACACCGCGCGCGGGAAGTCGGACACCTGCGCGAGGCTCGCCGACACGACGGCGGCCGCCGCGACGACCGAGCCCGACGACAGGTCGATCCCGCTGGTGATGATCACGAGGTTCACGCCGACCGCGATGATGCCGATCACGGCCATCTGCAGCACGATGATCTCGAGCCGCTCGGCATTGAACAGGAAGCTCTGGCCGACGACGATCCAGCCGACGACCTCGAAGAACAGGCTGATGCCGACCAGCACCAGGAAGATGCTCAGTTCGGGCGGCCACTTCGCATGCCGCGACTTGAGTGTCATGGTCTGCGCATCCGCGACCGGGTTCAGGTTGCCCATTTCAGTTGTCTCCAATCTTGTTGCGGCTCAGCGCGACGCGAGATCCATGATGCGGACCTGGTCGGCGTCCTTGCGATCGACGATGCCGGTCATGCGCCCTTCGTGCATCACCATCACGCGATCGCTCATCCCCAGCACTTCCGGCATTTCCGACGAGATCATCAGCACCGCGACGCCCTTGCCGGCCAGCGCGCTGACGAGCCGGTGAATCTCGGCCTTCGCGCCGACGTCGATGCCGCGCGTCGGTTCGTCGAGGATCAGGATGCGCGGCTGCGTGAGCAGCCACCGGCCGATCAGCACCTTCTGCTGGTTGCCGCCCGACAGGTTCTGGATTTCCTCGTGCAGCCCGGGCGACTTCACGCGCAGCATCCGGCTCATTTCCTCGCAGTCGCGCTTCAACTGCGCCTGCTGCACGAAGTTGAACTTCACGTAGCGGCGGCTCAGCACTGCCGCTTCCATGTTCGCGAGCAGGTCGAGATTCAGGAAGCAGCCGGAATCCTTGCGGTCCTCGGTGAGGAACGCCATCCCGTGCTTCATCGCCTGCGCGGGCGTCGCAATACGCACCGGCTTGCCGTCGATGCGGATCTCGCCCGAGGTGGCCGGCACGACGCCGAACAGCGCCTCCGCGACGTTCGAGCGCCCCGAGCCGACGAGGCCCGCAACGCCGAGGATCTCGCCCGCGCGCAGTTCGAAGCTCACGTCGCGGAACACGCCGTCGACGCAGAGATCCTTCACCGACAGCACGACGTCGCCGATCGGCACGTCTTCCTTCGGGAACATCTGCGTGATCTCGCGCCCGACCATCATGCGGATGATGTCGTCGCGCGTGACGTCGCTCGATGCATGCGTGCCGATGTACTTGCCGTCGCGAAACACCGAGAACTCGTCGGCGATCTCGAACAGCTCGTTCATCTTGTGGGTGATGTAGACGATGCCCTTGCCCTGCTCGCGCAGCTGGCGAATGATCCGGAACAGGTGCGTGACTTCCTTGTCGGTCAGCGCGGAGGTCGGCTCGTCCATGATCAGCACGTCCGAGTCGAACGACACGGCCTTCGCGATCTCGACCATCTGGCGGCTCGCGACGGTCAGCGTGCGCACGTCGGTTTCCGGATCGATGTCGATCGACAGCCGCTCGAACAGCGCGGCCGTGCGGCGGCGCAGCTCGGCGTGATCGATCAGGCCGAAGCGGTTCTTCGGTTCGCGGCGAATCCAGATGTTCTCCGCGACCGTCATGTACGGCATCAGGTTGAGTTCCTGATGGATCATCGCGATGCCGCGGTCGAGCGCATCGAGCGGGCCGTTCAGCACGACCGGTTCGCCGTTGATCAGGATTTCGCCCTGGTCGGGCGTGTAGACGCCCGCGATGATCTTCATCAGCGTGGACTTGCCGGCGCCGTTCTCGCCCATCAGCGCATGCACGGTGCCGCGGCGCACGCGGAACTGCACGCCGTCGAGCGCGACGACGCCGGGGAAGGACTTGCCGACGCCGCGCACCTCGAGCACGCAGTCGGCCATGGGCGCACCGGACGAACCGGGCGCGGCGGACGACGCGGCCGGCGCGCTTTCGCTGGCCATCGAGCGCGCGATCCTGGCTGTAAACATGGACGTTCCTCGAAAATCGCGCGCGAACCCGGCTGCGCCGGGCCCGCGCAGTTCAGCGGAAAAACCGGTCAGTGCTTCGCGTACTGGTTCATGTTCTCCGGCGTCACGAGTTCGAACGGCACGTTCACGTAGCGATCGACCGGCTGCTTCTTCGCGAGCTTGAGCGCCGCGGCCACCGCCTGCGCGCCCTGCCCGGTCGCGTTCTGGTAGACCGACACCTTCAGCTCGCCGGCCTTCATCGCGGCCAGCCCGTCCGGCGTCGCGTCGATACCGGCGACGACCGTCTTCGGCGTGAGCTTGCGCGCGGCCTTCAGCGCGTTGATCGCGCCGATCGCCATTTCGTCGTTGTTCGACACGATCGCGTCGAACTTGGTCCCGGAGCTCAGCCAGTTCATCGTGATGTCCTGGCCCTGCGTGCGGCTCCACTTGCCTTCGCGCTTGTCGACGATCTTCATGCCCGCGCATTCCTTCGTCGCGATCACGTCCTCGATGTCCTTGGTGCGGGCACGCGCCGATTCGTTGGACAGCTCGCCCATCAGCACCAGGAGGTCGCCCTTGCCGCCGAGCAGCTTGCACACCTGGCGCGCCTGCAGCGTGCCCGACTGCTTTTCGTCGGAGGCGACGACCGCGACGCCGGCCGGCAGCTTGTCGAAGTCGACCGGCTTGCGGTTCACGTAGATGAGCGGGATCTTCGCCGCGGTCACCATCTTCGTGATCTTCGGCGTCGCGTCGGTATCGACCGGATTCACGATGATCGCGTCGACCTTCTGCGCGATCATGTTCTGGACCTGGCTCAACTGCTTGCCGACGTCATTGCCGCCGTCCTCGATCTGCACCGTCGCGCCGTCCTTCTTCGCCGAATCGGCGATGCTGTTGCGCAGGATGGTCAGAAACGTGTCGTCGAACGATGCCATCGTCACGCCGATCTTCTCGGCATGCGCGAGCGGCGCAGCCAGGATCGCGGCGGCCGCGACGGCCATCAGCTTGGTCTTCATGATCAATCTGTCTCCTCATCTCCGGGGGCGGAAGACGGCGCGTTGCGCGCCGCCGGGCCGAGTCCGATCTGGTCCGATCGGGACTGAAGCATCCGGATGAAACTGTAGATCACTTCCTCGAAAATTTGGAAATTTATTTCTACGTGATTTCACCTAGGGAACTGTATTTCCAAAAAGTCTAGACTCCGTTCCGTAGCCCGACTCCCGGTGGCAGGCAGCCTCGTGTCGTGCGGCATAGGCCGCGGACAGTCGCCACTGGATCGGTCCCCTAATCTGCCGGCAGCGCCGAACGCCGGCCGCGAGCGTGACACGTGATATGAGCCTGCTGAACTTTCCGAGTGACCGCCCCATCGATCTCGCCTGCCTCGGCCGCGTGGCCGTGGATCTCTATGCGCAGCAGTACGGCAGCCGCCTCGAGGATGCGCGCAGCTTCCAGATGTATCTCGGCGGCTCGTCGGGCAACGTCGCGTTCGGCGTCGCGCGGCTCGGGTTGAAGACCGCGATGATTTCGCGCGTCGGCGACGAGCAGATGGGCCGCTTCCTGCGCGAGACGCTCGAGCGCGAAGGCTGCGACACGAGCCAGTTGCAGACCGACCGCGAGCGCCTCACCGCGCTGGTGCTGCTCGGGCTGAAGGATCGCGATACGTTCCCGCTGCTGTTCGTGCGCGAGAACTGCGCGGACATGGCCGTGCGCGCCGACGAGATCAGCGAGGATTTCATCGCCGGTTGCCGCGCACTGGCGATCACCGGCACGCATCTGTCGACGCCGGGCACGCGCGAGGCGTCGCTGACTGCGCTCGGCTATGCGCGCCGCCACGGCGCGGTCCGCATCCTCGACATCGACTACCGGCCGGTGCTGTGGGGGTTGACCGCGCGCGGCGCCGGCGAAAACCGCTACGTGCCCGACGCGCAGGTGACGCGGCAACTGCAGCAGGTACTCGGCGAATTCGACCTGCTGGTCGGCACCGAGGAGGAATTCCTGATCGCGGGCGGTGTGCCGCATGACCTGATCGGGTCGTTGCAGGCGGTGCGCGCGATCACGAATGCGACGCTGGTCGTCAAGCGCGGCGCGCTCGGCTGCTGCGTGATCGAAGGCGACATTCCGGCCGGCATCGACGCTGCGCCGACCTTTCTCGGCGAGCGCGTCGAAGTGCTCAACGTGCTCGGCGCGGGCGATGCGTTCCTGTCCGGCCTGCTGTCGGGGCTGCTGCGCGGGCGCGACTGGGCCGAATCGACGCGCATCGCGAACGCGTGCGGCGCGATCGTCGTGTCGCGCCATGCGTGCTCGGCCGCAATGCCGACGCCGGCCGAACTCGCGCACTGGTTCGACGGCAGCCGCAATCCGCAGGTCGACGCCGACCGCACGCTCGCGCACCTGCATCGCGTGACGGTGCCACGCCGCGAATGGGACGACCTGTGCGTGATGGCGTTCGACCATCGCAGCCAGTTCTACGAGCTGGCGGTGCAGGCCGGCGCGGACGAAGCGCGGATCAAGACGCTGAAGCGCCTGCTGGTGCGTGCGGTCGAACAGGTCGAGCGCGATCGCGGCATCGCCGGCCACGTCGGCGTGCTGATCGACGGTGGCGCGTACGGCAGCGACGCGCTCGCGTCGGCCACCGGGCGCGGCTGGTGGGTCGGCCGCCCGGTCGAGCTGCCCGGCTCGCGGCCGCTGCGCTTCGACGACACGCGCTCGGTCGGCTCGTCGCTCACGCACTGGCCGACCGAACAGGTCGTGAAGTGCCTCGTCCACTATCACCCCGACGACCCTGTCGACCTGCGCGTCGAGCAGGAGCAGCGCGTGCTGGAACTGTGGGAAGCCACGCGCGCGAGCGGCAACGAGCTGCTGCTGGAAATGATTCCGCCGCGCGCGGTCACGCCGGCCGGCACCGAAGACGACGCGGTGCTGCGCACGATCGCGCGCTTCTACAACCTCGGCGTGAAGCCCGAATGGTGGAAGCTCACGCCGCTCACCGCCGACG
Source organism: Burkholderia sp. E168m22 (assembly GCF_001319805.1). NCBI lineage: Bacteria > Pseudomonadati > Pseudomonadota > Betaproteobacteria > Burkholderiales > Burkholderiaceae > Burkholderia > Burkholderia sp. E168m22. The sequence goes on along the minus strand of NZ_BBSK01000015.1, from coordinate 21,269 downwards.
GCTGGGCGCGGCTCGCCGCGCTGATCGCCGAGCGCGACCCGCATTGCCGCGGCGCGGTGATCCTCGGGCTGAACCAGCCGCTGCAATACCTCGTCGACAGCTTCCGCTCGGCGACCAACCCGATCGTCAAGGGCTTCATGGTCGGGCGCACGCTGTGGGCCGATGCGTCGCTGAACTGGTTCGCGGGCCGGATCGACGATCAGGCGCTGATCGACGAAGTGGCCGGCAACTTCACGCAACTGGTCGACGCGTGGCTGGGCCGACGTACCGCCGCGCGCGCCGCCGCGGCCTGATGCCCGTGTTCGTGACGATCACCCGACTTCTCTCTATCGACCGACGATGACCACCACCGTAAGACTGACCGTCAGCCAGGCGCTCGTGCGCTACCTGGCCGCCCTGCGCGCCGAAGTCGTCCAGCCCGACGGCCGCACCGAGATCCTGCCGTACTGCGGCGGCGTGTTCGCGATCTTCGGCCACGGCAACGTGGCCGGGCTCGGCGAAGCGCTCCATGCGGAGAAAGACCGGCTGCCGACGTTTCGCGCACACAACGAGCAAGGGATGGCCAACGCGGCCATCGCGTTCGCGAAGGCGAATTTCCGCCAGCGGATGATGGCCGCGACGTCGAGCATCGGCCCCGGCGCCACCAACATGCTGACCTCCGCCGCGCTCGCGCACGTCGGTCGCCTGCCGCTGCTGCTGCTGCCCGGCGACGTGTTCGTGTCGCGGCTGCCCGACCCCGTGTTGCAGCAGGTCGAGGATTTCGAACAGGGCGACGTCAGCGCGAACGACTGCTTCCGGCCCGTCACGCGCTACTTCGACCGCATCACGTCGCCCGAGCAATTGCTCGTTGCGCTGCCGCGCGCGATCCAGGTAATGACCGATCCCGCGCAATGCGGGCCCGTGTGTCTCGCGCTGCCGCAGGACGTGCAGACCTTCGCGTACGACTGGCCCGAGGATTTCTTCGCGCCGCCGCTGATCCGGATGCGCCGGCCGCCGGCCGACGCGCTCGAACTCGCCGATGCGCTCGACGTGCTGAAGGCCGCGAAGAAGCCGCTGATCGTCGCCGGCGGCGGCGTGCTGTACAGCCAGGCGTGGGATGCGCTGCGCACGTTCGCCGACACGCATGGCGTGCCGGTCGCCGAATCGCAGGCCGGCAAGGGCAGCCTTGCGTGGGATCACCCGCTGAACCTCGGCTCGATCGGCGTGACGGGCTCGCCCGCCGCGAACCGCGCGGCCGCGCAGGCCGACGTCGTGTTCGCGGTCGGCACGCGGCTGCAGGATTTCACGACCGGCTCGCACGCGCTCTACGGCGACGCGACGCTACTGAGCCTGAACGTGCAGCCGTTCGACGCGGGCAAGAAGCGCGGCCGCCAACTGGTGGCCGATGCGCGCACCGGCCTCGGGCAACTGTCGGCCGCGCTGGCCGGCTGGCGCGCCGATCCGGCGTGGACCGCCGCGAACCGCGACCAGGCTGCCGCGTGGAACGCGCGCGTGACGGACCTGACCACCCGGATTCCGAAGGACACGCTGCCGTACGACGCGGAAGTGATCGGCGCGGTGCGCGACTCCGCAGCCGACGCGGGGCGCGACAGCGCGCGCGACGATCTCGTCGTCTGCGCGGCCGGCACGCTGCCGGCCGAACTGCACAAACTGTGGCGCAGCGGCGTGCCGGGCAACTACCACATGGACTATGCGTACTCGTGCATGGGCTACGAGGTCGCGGGCGGCCTCGGCGCGAAGCTCGCGCGGCCCGAGCGCGAAGTGATCGTGATCGTCGGCGACGGCTCGTACATGATGCTCAACGCCGAACTCGCGACCTCCGTGATGCTCGGCCGCAAGATCATCGTCGTGATCCTCGACAACCGCGGCTACGGCTGCATCGAGCGGCTGCAACTCAATTGCGGCGGCGCGAGCTTCAACAACATGCTCGACGACTGCGTGCCCGAAGGCGGCGAACGCTCGACGATCGACTTCGCGATGCATGCACGCTCGATGGGCGCCGAGGCCGTGCACGTGCGCGACGTCGGCGAGCTGCGCCACGAAATGAAGCGCGCGCGTGCGGCGACGACCAGCCAGGTGCTCGTGATCGACACCACGCACCAGCGCACGACCGACGACGGCGGCGCGTGGTGGGAAGTCGCGGTGCCGCAGGTGTCCGAACGCGCCGGCGTCGTGGACGCACACCGCGCGTATCTCGACGCGAAAAACCGCCAGCGGCGCTGATCCGCTCACCTTTTCCATCGGCCGCGCCGAGACAACACCATTCGAACCAGGAAACCCGTCATGAGCTGGAACGTCCGCATCGGTATCAATCCTCTGTCGTGGATGAACGACGACCTGCCGTCGCTCGGCGGCGAGACGCCGCTGGAAACGGCACTCAAGGAAGGCGCTGAAATCGGCTATGCGGGCTTCGAGCTCGGCAACAAGTTCCCGAAGACGGGCCCCGAACTGAAAGCGAAGCTCGCCGAATTCGGGCTCGTGTGCGTGTCGGGCTGGTATTCGGGCTTCCTCGCGGAGCTCGCGCCGGGCATGACCGATGCCGATGCGGTCGCCGCCGAAATCGAGCGCTGCCGCGCGCACATGACGAAGCTGCAGTACAACGACGTGAAAGTCGTCGTGTACGGCGAATGCGCGGGCACGATCCAGGGCAACATCGACACGCCGGTCGCGAAGCGGCCGCGTTTCGTCGACGACGAAGCCTGGCGGCGCTATGCGGCGCGCCTCGATGCATTCGGCGCGCACCTTGTCGACACGTACGGGATCAAGCTCGCCTACCATCACCACATGGGCGCGTACGTCGAGTCGCCGGACGACGTCGACCGGCTGATGGCGCTGACCGATCCGGCGAAGGTGTTCCTGCTGTTCGACACGGGCCACGCATATTTCGGCGGCGCGGCCGACCCGGTCGCGCTGCTGAAGAAGCACGTGTCGCGCGTCGCGCACGTGCATTGCAAGGACGTGCGGCCGCAGGTCGTCAACCAGGCGCGCAACGACGGCTGGAGCTTCCTGAACGGCGTGATCAACGGCACCTTCACGGTGCCGGGCGACGGCGCGCTCGACTACGACGCGACGCTGCGCACGCTGAAGGATGCCGGCTACGAAGGCTGGCTCGTCGTCGAGGCCGAGCAGGACCCGGCCGTCGCGCCGAGCTATGCGTATGCGAAGAAAGGCTACGAGTCGCTGCGCGCGATCGTCGACCGGTTGAGCGCGTAAGCCGGCACGAAGGCGCGTAAGCGCTCGAGCCCTACCCTATTGCGGAGACCCATTTCATGACGATTTCTCCCCTGCTGATCAAGGCATCCGCCGACCGCGAGATCTGTAACGTCACGCCCGAATCGGCCGGCTGGAAGCACGTCGGCTTTCGCGCGCTGCGCCTGAAGGCTGGCGATACCGAAACGGTCGACACCGGCACGCGCGAACTGTGCGTCGTCGTGCTGACCGGCACGGTGCGCGCCGAAGTCGACGGCGAAACCTACGATGCACTCGGCAAGCGCGACAGCGTGTTCGAGGACGTATCGCCGGACGCGCTGTACGTACCGGGCGGCAAGCGCGTCACGCTGGTCGCGACGCGCGATGCGGAAGTCGCGCTGTGCACCGCGCCGTACGCGAGCGGCGACAAGCGCGTGCTGCGCCTCGACGGCGAGCGGATGCGCCGCTCGGTGCGCGGGCAAGGCACCAACACGCGCTACGTGTGTGACATCCTGATGGGCGACAATCCGGCCGCCGACCGGCTGCTCGTCGTCGAAGTCGTCACGCCGGCCAGCCATTCGAGCAGCTATCCACCGCACAAGCACGACCGCGACGCGGCGCCCGACGAGACGTCGCTCGAGGAAACCTATTACCACCGGATCGATCCGCCGCAGGGTTTCGCGTTCCAGCGCGTGTACACCGACGATCGCAGCCTCGACGAGGCCTGCGCGGTCGAGAACCATGACGTCGTGATGGTGCCGCGCGGCTATCACCCGGTGGTCGCGCCTCACGGCTACAACCTGTACTACCTGAACGTGATGGCGGGCCCGAGCCGCGCGTGGGCGTTCAAGAACGATCCCGCGCACGAATGGATGCTCGATGCGGCGCCGAAACGTTGAAGTGCTGAAGAAGTGCTGACGTGCTGAAACGCCGAAGCACTGAATGGAACACGGGCCCGCGCGCGGCCCGCGACGATGCGACGCCCGGCACGCGCGGACCGCGCCGGCAACGCTACGGAGCCTCCATGGTGACGCCCCCCTTTCGCCTCGCACCCCACGCCTTCGACGACGACGCGTCGAACCCGGCGCTGCCGCACTTCAATGCGGCCGTCGCGCGTCGAATGGGCGAAATCGCAGTCAACCTCGCGTCGCGACGCGGGCTACCGATCGCGGTCGGCATCGTCGGCGGGCATGCACCGCTGTTCTACTGCGCGCTCGACGGCAGCGGCGCGCATGACGGCGATGCGATCCGCCGCCGGCAGAACACGGTGCTGCGTTTCGGCCAGAGTTCGCTCGCGGTCGGCGCATGCTTTCGACGCGCCGGCTGGTCGCTGCGCTCGCAAGGCCTGTCGGACGACGACTATGCGCTCGACGGCGGCGGCGTGCCGTTGCGGCTCGCCGGCGCCGGCATCGTCGGCGCGATGACGATCGCGGGGCTCGGTTCCGAAGCCAATCACGCGCTCGTCGTCGAATGCCTGCGCTGGCACGTCGGCGCGAACGCGCTGGCGATGAGCGCGTAGCGGCGCGAACGGCGCACACGCACCGTTCGCATGGACTGCGCGGATGCTCAGCGCAGCCCGCCGCTCGCGACGAGACGCTCGCCGGTCAGCCAGCGTGCATCGTCCGACGCGAGAAACACGGCGACCGACGCGATGTCGTTCGGCTCGCCGAGCCGGCCGAGCGGCGTCTGGCTACGCACCTGTGCGTCCATATCGGAACCGATGATGCCCGCGCTGTGCGTGCCTTCGGTCACGACCATCCCCGGGTTGATCGCGTTCACGCGGATCTTGCGCGGGCCGAGTTCGAGCGCGAGCACGCCGGTGATCGCGTCGACCGCGCCCTTCGTGCCGCTGTACACGGCGCTGGCCGGCGGCGTGATGCTGGTCACCACCGAGCTGATGTTGATGATGCTCGCGCCTTCGCCGAGATGCTTGACCGCGGCCTGCGTGGTCAGCAACACGCCGAACACGTTCGTGTCGAACTGCCGGCGGTAGTGTTCCTCGGTGATCGCTTCGATCGGTGCGAATTCGTACACGCCGGAGTTGTTGACGAGCACGTCGAGACGGCCATACGTGTCGATCGCGGTATCGACGATGCGCTGCGCATCGGCGGCCTTCGACACGTCGCCGCCGACCGCGACCGCGCGGCCGCCCGCTTCGGTGATCGCGCTCACGACCGCGTCCGCACCCGCCTTGCTGCTCGCGTAGTTGACGACGACCGCCGCGCCTTCGTCGGCCAGTGCCTTCGCGATTGCCGCGCCGATGCCCTTGGATGCGCCCGTGACGATCGCGACCTTGCCTGTCAGCTTGCTCATGATTTCATTCCTCAGTCCGAAGACGTTCGATGGATGGTGCCGGTTGCCGCGACGATGCGTTGACGCGTCGACGCGTTGTGATGGCGACCGGCCTGACTGGCAATGTACGTTGCGGCACCGCAGCGATAAAGCGGCTCGATGCGAATTGACTGGCGGAGTTTGCCGAACAATCGACCGGGCGCGGTCAGCCGGCGCTCAACCACGCATCGGCGACCTCGCCGCCCAGCCCGTCGAGCGCGCCGTCGTAGACGATCCGTCCGCGCCCCATCACCGCGACGCGCCGCGCGAGCCGCGGCGCGAGCTGCAGACGCTGCTCGATCAGCACGATCGCGACGCCATCGGCCTGCAGCGCGGCGAGGCATGCGCCGACTTCGTCGACCGCGAGCGGCGCAAGCCCCTCGGCCGGCTCGTCGACGATCAGCACGCGCGGGCGGCCGGCGAGTGCGCGCACCAGCGCGAGCACCTGCTGCTCGCCGCCCGACAGCCGCCCGGCTTTCACGTCCGCGCGCGCGGCCAGCAGCGGAAAACGCTCGAACAGACGATCGAGCGCCGTGCGTTCGGCGGCGCCGCTCGCGCCGCGCAAACCGAGCCGCAGGTTGTCGCGCACGCTCAGCAGCGGAAACACGTCGCGGCTTTCAGCCACGTAAGCAACGCCGCGCCGCGCGATCTCGAACGTGCGCGCACCCGCGCATTCGGCGCCGGCGATGCGCACCGAGCCGGCCGTGCGTACGAGCCCCATCACGGCCTTCGCGAGTGTCGAGCGTCCCGAGCCGTTGCGGCCGAGCAGCGCGAGCGTCTCGCCCGGCGCGAGCGCGAGATCGACGCCGTCGAGCACGGGCTGCCTCCCGTACCACGCGCGCAGCCCGCGAATGTCGAGCACGGCGTTCATGCCGCGCCCTCGCCCAGGTACGCGGCACGCACGCTCGGATCGGCGCGGATCGCATCGGGCGCGCCGGTCGCGACCACCGCGCCGCGCACGAGCACCGTGATGCGTTCGGCGAAACCGAACACCGCGTCCATGTCGTGCTCGATCATCAGCACCGTGCGGCCCTGCGTCGTCGCACGGATCAGCGCGATCATCCGCGCCGCCTGCGCGCGGCTCATGCCGGCCGTCGGCTCGTCGAGCAGCAGCGTACGTGCACCGCTCGCGAGCGCGATCCCGAGATCGAGCGCGCGTTGCTCCGCGTAGCTCAATTCACCGGCCGGCGTGTCGCGCCGCGCGTCGAGGCCGATGTCGTACAGCACGCGCGCGGCCGCGAGATCGATCGACGCCGATTCGCGCAGCCGGGTCCACCAGCGCCGCCGCTCGGCCGGCGCATGCAGCGCCGCGCAGCGCAGGTTGTCGAATACGCTGAGGCGCGCGAATGCGCTCGTCTGCTGGAAACTGCGGCCGATGCCGAGGCGGCTCGCGACGACCGGCCCGCGCCCACGCAGCTCGACGCCGTGCAGCATGACGCGCCCGCGCGTCGGACGCGTCGCCCCGGCGATCACGCCGAACAGCGTCGACTTGCCCGCGCCGTTCGGCCCGATCAGCGCGTGGCGCTCACCGGCCGCGATGCTCAGATCGACGCCGTCGAGCACGGTCTGCGCGCCTAAGCGCTGCACCACGCCGTGCAGCGCGATCGCGTTGCCGTTCATCGTGCGTCCTCCTGCGTGGCGACCGCCGCGCCGTGCCCGAGCCGCGCGCGCCAGCCCCACAGCAGCGTGCCGATGCCGGCCGCCGAAGCCGCGACGGCCCAGCCGACCGGCGTATCGGCGTCGATGCCCCATGCGCCGAACGCGAGGCCCGTGCCGTCGTCCTGCGCGAAGCGCCACGCATACCCAAGCTCGGCCGCGCAGACGATCGCGACGCCCCAGAACACGCACGCACCGATCGCGCACAGCACCCGCCAGCGCTCGATCGCCGGTACATCGCGCCGCAATGCATGCGCGAGCGCCCGCGCGATGCCGGCGATCCCGCCCGGCGCGGCCACGACGACCGCGACGAACAACACGCCCAGATACAGCGCCCACGCACGCGACACGCCCGCGACGCCGATACTCAGCGCGGTCAGCACGGCCGCGCCGGCCGCCGGCCCGAAGAACGCACCGGTGCCGCCGATCACCGCGGCGATCAGCACGGTCGCCGAGCGCGCCATCGACACGCTGTCGGGCGTCGCGAGTTCGACGTCGATCAGCGTCAGCGTGCCGGCGACGCCGGCGAAGAACGATGCGCAGGTGACCATCGCGAGCCGCACGCGGCGCGGATCGGTGCCGAGCGCCGCGACGCGCGCCGGGTTGTCGCGCACCGCGTTCGCGAGCCGCGCGAGCGGCGTGCGCGTCAGCACATGCATGGCCGCCGCCGACACGACGCACCACGCGGCGATCACCGCATACGCGTGGGCCGGCGCGCCGAAATACCCGTTGCCCCACGGCGCGCCGCTCGCCCGGTCGATCGGCACGCCGCCGATCCCGCCGAACCACGCGGGCACGCTCCACGCGGCCGCCGCGACGCATTCGCCGAGCCCGAGCGTGATCATCGCGAACGCGGTGCCGGAGCGGCGCGTCGCCAGCAGCCCGGCGACGAACCCGAAGCCCGCGCCGGCCATGCCGCCGACGAGCGGCAACAGCGGCAGCGGGCCGCCGATGTGGTTGAACCAGTGGGCGGCCGCGAACGCGCCGAGGCCTGCGAACGCCGCGTGCCCGAACGACAGCAGCCCGGTCGTGCCGAGCTGCAGGTTGTAAGACAGCGCGAGCACGACGAGTGCGGCCGTCTGCGCGAGATAGCCGAGCACCGCGCCATGCGGCCACAGCCACGCGGGCAGCGCGACGCACGCGGCAAACAGCGCCCAGCGCACGCATCCGGCCAGTGCACGGCTACGCATCGACACGCTCGCCGAACAATCCGCGCGGCCGCGCGACCAGCACCGCGACGAGCAGCAGGTACGGCACCAGCGGCGCCAGTTGCGCGATCGACACCGCTGCCACGCTGTCGGGCAGCGCGATGCCCGTCCATCGCGCGAGGTCGCGCAGCGACGTGTCGCTCGCGGCCGCGAAAGTCTGCGCGAAGCCGACCGCGAGCGACGCGACGAACGCACCGCCGAGCGAGCCGAGCCCGCCGATCACGACCACCGCGAACACGACCGACCCGACCGTCTCGGCGAGCGCCGGTTCGATCACCGCGAGCGGCGCGCCGATCACGCCGGCCAGCGCCGCGAGCGCGGTGCCCGCGCCGAACAGCGCCGTCATCACGCGCGGCACGTCGTAGCCGAGCGCCTCGACCGCCGCGCGATGCGTAAGCGCCGCGCGCACGACGAGCCCGATGCGCGACGCACGCAGCAGCACGCCGAGCGCGACCAGCATCGTCGTGGACATCGCCATCATGAACAGCCGGTAGCGCGGCAAAGCGAGACCGAACACGGTCACGGGCGCGCCGTCGAACAGCGGCGGCACCGGCGCCGGCAGCGGCGCGAGGCCCCACACGAGTTTCGCGCCCTCGCCGATCAGGTATGCAAGACCGAAGGTCAGCAGCAGTTCGCTCGTATGGCCGCGCGCCTGCACGCGGCGCAGCAGCGCGCGTTCGCAGCCGGCGCCGAGCAGCCCGACCGCCAGCGGCGCGAGCACGAGCGCGGGCCAGAAGCCCGCCCAGGCCGCGATGCTGTAGCCGACGTACGCACCGAGCATGTAGAAACTCGCATGCGCGAAGTTGAGCACACCCTGCACGCTGAAGATCAGCGTGAGGCCGGCCGACAGCATGAACAGCAGCAAGCCGTAGCTGAGGCCGTTGAAGGCCTGGAGCGCGAACGCGTGCACCGCGTCCGGTCAGGCGGCGAGCGGTTCGAGCGCGGCGCGCAGCGCGTCGGGCAGCGGCACCGGGCGGCGCGTGCCGCGATCGACGTATACGTGCACGAAATGCCCCTGCGCGGCGGGCGACGCATCGCCTTGCGCGAACAGCCCGACTTCGTAGCGCACGCTCGACGTGCCGAGCTTCACGACGCGCAGCCCCGCGTCGACCGATTGCGGGAACACGAGCGGCGCGAAGTAGTTGCACTGCGTCTCGACGACGAGCCCGATCGTCTGCCCGTGCTCGACGTCGAGCACGCCCGCGCGGATCAGGTACTCGTTCACGACGGTGTCGAAGTAGCTGTAGTAGACGACGTTGTTCACGTGCCCGTAGACGTCGTTGTCCATCCAGCGGGTCGTGATCGGCAGGAAGTGGCGATAGGCGTCGCGCGGACGCGGCTGCGGCTTGTCGGACATGGCGATGGCGCTCAGGACGATGGAAGCGATGAGGATGGTGAAGACGATGGGAACGACGCGCGGCGGCCGAAGCACGCGGCGCGCCGGCAGGCAACGCGGCGCCGCGTCGCGATCGCGCGCGGCACGGCGGACGACACGCCGCGGGCAGGCCGGCGCGTCACTGCCCCGGCCGGTCGACGAATTCGAAATCGAGGCCGCGCGCGCGCATCCAGTCGGCGAGCGCGACTCCTGTGCCGGCACGCCACGGGCGCAGCAGCGGCGGATCGACGAGCTTGTATTCGAGCAGTTCCGGCGACAGCGACACCGTGCCCGACGCCCGCACGTGGTACGCGATGATCAGTTCGTTCTTGCGGATGAATTCGTACACACCGACGAGCGACACGTGCTCGGCCTTCAGCGCGGTTTCCTCGAACACCTCGCGGGCGATGCCGTCCTCGGGCGTCTCGCCGTTTTCGAGGAAGCCGGTGATCAGCGCGAACATCCCTTCGGGCCACGCGGCGTTGCGCGCGAGCAGGATCTTGCCGTCGAGTTCAACGATCGCGGCGACGACCGGCAGCGGGTTATTCCAGTGCACGTAGCCGCAGGTGTCGTCGGGGCAGGCCTGGCGGACGCGGCCGCCTTCATGGTCGGGATCGGAACGCTCGGTCAGCGGGCTCGCGCAGCGCGGGCAAAAGCGGTAGTCGGCGGTGGTCATCGATGGGGATCTGGCGAGCGCCGGGCATCGGCCTGCAGGCCGCGTCGGACACCCGCTCGGCGCGGGAAAGGCTTCATTCTAGCGAGTTTGCCCGCGCCCGAGACGATCCGGCCCCACCGGCGTCAGGGCAACCTGCGCCTGTGTGCGGCGGTCGCCGCGAAGCCGGCGGCGCCGAGCAGCAGCGCGGCCACCGCGACCCACAGCGCGGGTGTGAACGACCCGAAGCGCGCGGCCAGCGGCGCCGCGACGAGCGGCCCGAGGATCTGCCCGACGCCGTACGACGCGGTCGCATAGCCCATCAGCCCGGCTGCGCGCTCGCCGTGCAGACGCCTTGCCTCGCGCATCGCGAACAGCGTGATCGCGGTGAACGGCAGGCCGAGCAGCGCGCTGCCGATCGAGAAACCGGCCGCGTTCGGCCACACGATCCCGGCCGCGATGCCGAGCGCCTGCGTCGCGCAGCCGGCCGCCAGCAGCAGCCGGTTGTCCCAGTGCCCGGGCAGCCGCGCGGCGGTGATCGCGCCGACGATCAGCGCGGCGCCGAACATCGGCCAGAACAGGTCAGGCCACGGCGAGGCGGCCGGCAGCGCGGCGCGCGCGATCACCGGCAGGAACGTCGCGGTGATGATGTAGCCGAAGCCCGGTGCGCCGTAGAGCACGACGAGCCACGCGGCGTCCGCGCGATGGCGTCGCGTGTCGGCCCGCGCCGTCGGGGTGGCGGGCGCGACGGTGGCCGCATGCGGCGCGGCGGCCGGCGGTGTTGTGGCCTGCGCGCGTGTCGGGGTCGGAGTCCGTTCGGGAGCCGGCGCCGTACCGAACGTGCGCCAGATCGCAACCGACAGGAGGGCCGACAACGCCGCGAAACCGAGCCAGCCCACCGCCGCGCGCTGGCCGGCCAGCGCACTGCCAATCAGCCCCGTCACCACGATGCCGACGCCCGGCCCCGCGTAGATCACCCCGCTCCATTCGGGCGCAGCCAGCTCGGCCAGACGCCGCAACCCCCATTGCGACACGAACACGAACGTCCATGCACTGACGACGCCTGCGACGAAGCGCACGACGAGCCACACCAGCAACAGGTGGCCGACGCCCATCGCGGCGGTCAGCAGCACGGTCGCGACGAGCCCGAAGCGCACCATTCGCGCCGGCGCAACGCGCAGCGCCGCGCAACTGACCGCGCCGACGAAGTAGCCCGCGTAATTCGCCGACGCAAGCCAGCTGCCACCTTTCAGCCCGATCGAGCCGTCCGCGAGCATCAGCGGCAACAGCGGCGTGAACGCGAAACGGCCGACGCCGAGCACGACGGCCAGGCCGACCATGCAGGCGAGCGCGGCCGCGCGGGCACGGCGGTCGGCCTGGTCGGACGAAAGCACGCGGGCGGCGGCGGTCAGGGCATCGAAGCGGGACATGGCGGCATGGACCGGCGCGTCGCGCGCCGGCCGGATCGGAAATCGGAATGGGTCCATCCTAGCTTGACCAACCATTCTCGAAAAATGAATAATTCAGAATCGACTCATCCCTCGGAGAGAATCATGGACCTGGCGGCGCTGGCGATTTTCCGGGCGGTCGTGCGCGAAAACGGTGTGACGCGCGCGGCGGCCAAGCTCAATCGCGTGCAGTCGAACGTCACGACGCGCATCAAGCAGCTGGAGGAGGAACTCGGCGCGGCGCTGTTCGTGCGCGACGGCCGCCGGCTCGTACTGACCCCGGCCGGGCAGACGCTGCTGCCGTATGCGGAGCGCCTGCTCGCGCTCGCCGACGAGGCGCGCGACGCGGTGCGCGAGGACACACCGCGCGGCCGGCTGCGGCTCGGCACGATGGAAAGCACGGCCGCGAGCCGGCTGCCGACCCTCCTCGCGCGCTACCACCATGCGTGGCCCGACGTGTCGCTCGAACTGCTGACGGGCACGACGGGCTGCCTGATCGACCGCGTGCGCGACTTCGAGATCGACGCCGCGCTGTTCGCGCGGCCGCCCGAACCGGACACGCTGCCCGACACGTTCGAGACAATGCCGATCTTCCGCGAGGATCTCGTGCTGCTCACGCCGCGCGGCCATCCGCCGGTGCGCACGCCGCGCGACGTGATCCTGCCGACGCTGATCGCGTTCGAGCGCGGCTGCGCGTATCGCAAGTACGTCGAACGGTGGTACGCGGCGCACGGCGTGAAGCCGGCCCGGGTGCTCGAACTCGGCTCGTATCACGCGATCGTCGCGTGCGTCGCGGCCGGCGCGGGCGTCGCGGTCGCGCCACGTTCGGTGCTCGATCTGCAACCGGAGACCGGCAACATCGCCGCGCACACGATTCCCGAACTCGAAGGCATCGACACGCTGCTCGGGTGGCGGCGCGGCTATGCGTCGGCGGCGCTCGCCGCGCTGCGCGATGCGCTCACCGACGCCGCGCGGCAGCCTGGGGACATGACGACGCCAACGGTGACCGTGCCGGCCTGACCCGTATGCGCGCGCCGCCGCATCGATCGACGCGCATGGACTGCACAAACGAAACGACCCGACCGGCGCCTGCCGATCGGGTCGTTTTTCGATTCACGCGATGCCGTCAGGGCGACGGCATCGCATCGGTCGTGCAACGCTCAGGGATCAGAGCCGTTCTTCGACCCAGCCCTTCACGCCGGCCAGCGCGCCCGGCAGGTTCGCCGGCTCGGTGCCGCCCGCCTGCGCCATGTCCGGACGGCCGCCGCCCTTGCCGCCCACTTGCTGCGCGACGAAGTTCACGAGCTCGCCGGCCTTGACCTTCTTGCTCGCGTCCGGCGTGACGCCCGCGATCAGGCTGACCTTGCCGCCTTCGACGGCCGCCAGCACGATCGCCGCGCTCTTCAGCTTGTCCTTCAGCTTGTCGACCGTTTCGCGCAGCGTCTTCGCATCGGCGCCGTCGAGCGTCGCGGCCAGCACGTACACGCCCGCCACTTCGACGGCCTGCTGCGCGAGCTCGTCGCCCTGGCTCGACGCGAGCTTCGACTTCAGCGCGCCCAGTTCCTTCTCGAGCGACTTCACCTGCTCCTGCACCTGCGCGATGCGCTGCGTGAGTTCCGACGGCTGCGCCTTCAGCGCGGCCGCGGCTTCGTTCACGCGTGCGTCGAGCTCCTGCACGTAGCGCACCGCGTTGTCGCCGGTGATCGCCTCGACGCGGCGGATGCCGGCCGCGACGCCGCCTTCGACGACGATCTTGAACAGGCCGATGTCGCCGGTGCGGTGCACGTGCGTGCCGCCGCACAGTTCGCGCGAGAAGCCGAGGTCGAGCACGCGCACTTCATCGCCGTACTTCTCGCCGAACAGCGCCATCGCGCCGCCCTTCACCGCTTCGTCGTACGGCATCACGCGCACGATGCCCGGCGCGTTGGCGAGGATCTCGTTGTTGACGATTTGCTCGACGCGACGGATTTCGTCGTCGGTCATCGGTGCGTTGTGCGCGAAGTCGAAGCGGGTCTTGTCCGCGTCGACGAGCGAACCCTTCTGCTGCACGTGCGCGCCGAGCACTTCGCGCAGCGCCTTGTGCATCAGGTGGGTGGCCGAGTGGTTGCGCTGCGTGCGGGCGCGGCGGTGCGCGTCGATTTCCGCGCGCAGCACGTCGCCGACCTTCAGCGTGCCCTGCTCCAGCGTGCCGTGATGGCCGATCACGTCGGCCTGCACCTTCAGCGTGTCGGCCACCGCGAAGCGCGTCGCGGCGTTCGCGAGCACGCCCTGGTCGCCGACCTGGCCGCCCGATTCCGCATAGAACGGGGTGTGGTCGAGCACGACGACCGCGTCCTGGCCGGCCTTCACCTCGTTGACGGCCGAGCCGTCGACGTACAGCGCGACGACCTTCGCGTCGTCGAACGCGATTTCCTCGTAACCGTGGAAGGTGGTCTTCGCGCCCGAGTATTCGAGGCCCTGCGTCGCCTTGAACTTGCCGGCCGCGCGCGCCTGCTCGCGCTGACGCGCCATCGCGTCGTCGAAGGCCGGCTCGTCGACCGTCATCCCGCGCTCGCGGCACACGTCGGCCGTCAGGTCCAGCGGAAAGCCATACGTGTCGTGCAGCTTGAACGCGAGTTCGCCGTCGAGCACCTTGCCGCCCTTCGCCTCGACCTCCGCCAGCGCGGCTTCGAGGATCGACATCCCGTGCTCGATCGTTTCGAAGAAGCGCTCTTCTTCCTGGCGCAGCACGTCGGTCACGCGCTGTTCGGCTTCCTTCAGCTCCGGATAGGCGGTGCCCATCTCGGCGACGAGGTCGGCCACCAGCTTGTGGAAAAACGCGCCCTTGCGGCCGAGCTTGTAACCGTGGCGGATCGCGCGGCGCACGATCCGGCGCAGCACGTAGCCGCGGCCTTCGTTGCCGGGGATCACGCCGTCGACGATCAGGAACGAGCACGCACGGATGTGATCGGCGATCACCTTCAGTGAGTTGTTCGTGAGGTCGCTGATCTCGGTCACGCGCGCGGCGGCCTTGATCAGGTTCTGGAACAGGTCGATCTCGTAGTTGCTGTGCACGTGCTGCAGCACCGCGGCGAGACGCTCGAGGCCCATGCCGGTGTCGACCGACTGCTTCGGCAGGCGCGTCATGTTGCCCTGCGCGTCGCGGTTGAACTGCATGAACACGAGGTTCCAGATCTCGATGTAGCGGTCGCCGTCTTCTTCAGGCGACCCCGGCGGGCCGCCCCACACGTCCGGGCCGTGGTCGTAGAAGATTTCGGTACACGGGCCGCACGGGCCGGTGTCGCCCATCGTCCAGAAGTTGTCGGATGCGTAACGCGCGCCCTTGTTGTCGCCGATCCGGATGATCCGCTCGGTCGGCACGCCGACTTCCTTCGCCCAGATGTCGTAGGCCTCGTCGTCTTCCTGGTAGACGGTCACCCACAGCTTGTCCTTCGGCAGCTGGTAGACCGTGGTCAGCAGCTCCCACGCGAACTTGATCGCGTCGTGCTTGAAGTAGTCGCCGAACGAGAAGTTGCCGAGCATCTCGAAGAACGTGTGGTGGCGCGCCGTGTAGCCGACGTTCTCGAGGTCGTTGTGCTTGCCGCCCGCGCGCACGCTGCGCTGCGCCGTCGTGGCGCGCGAGTACGGGCGCGGGTCCGTGCCGAGGAAGACGTCCTTGAACTGGACCATGCCCGAGTTCGTGAACATCAGCGTGGGGTCGTTACCGGGCACGAGGCTCGACGAGCGGACGATCGTGTGGCCCTTCGATTCGAAGAATTTGAGGAATTTCTCGCGGATTTCGGCAGCTTTCATGGCGTGCGGGGACAGTCTGGCAAAGACGGCTTCAAACGCCGCCGCCCCAGGCGGGGCGCGCGGCGGCATGGATTCGGAAACGATCGATTATACGGGATCGGGGCCGGCTTCCGGGCAAAGCGCCGGCAAGGCGGCTCGGCCATCCGGACGAGCCGCCTGGGCCACCCGCGCGGCCGATTCGCCTTAAGATGCTCGGCATGCCAATCGGCCTTGCCCGACAACGCAGGCCCGCCATGAAAGGAGACGATTCGACGATGGGTGCCCTGAGCCATATCCGCGTGCTGGACCTGACCCGCGTGCTCGCGGGCCCGTGGTGCGCGCAGACCCTTGCCGATTTCGGCGCGGACGTGATCAAGGTCGAGCGCCCGGGCGCCGGCGACGACACGCGCCACTGGGGGCCGCCGTACCTGAAGGACGCGGACGGCGCGGATACCGCCGAGGCCGCGTACTACCTCGCGGCGAACCGCAACAAGCGCTCGGTGACGATCGACATCGCGACGCCCGAGGGGCAGCAGATCGTGCGCGAGCTCGCCGCGCAGAGCGACGTCGTGCTCGAAAACTACAAGGTCGGCCAGTTGAGGAAATACGGGCTCGACTATGAAGCGCTGCGCGCGGTGAAGCCCGATCTCGTCTACTGCTCGGTCACCGGCTTCGGCCAGACCGGCCCGTACGCGCACCGCGCGGGCTACGACTTCATCGTGCAGGGGATCGGCGGCTTCATGAGCATCACCGGCGAACGCGACGGCGAGCCGGGCGGCGGCCCGCAGAAGGCCGGCGTCGCGATCGCCGATCTCGCGACCGGCCTCTATTCGACGATCGCCGTGCTCGCCGCGCTCGCGCACCGCGACCGCACGGGCGAAGGCCAGTACATCGACATGGCGCTGCTCGACGTGCAGGTCGCGCTGCTCGCGAACATGAACACCAACTTCCTCGCGAGCGGCAAGCCGCCGGTGCGCTGGGGCAACGCGCATCCGAACATCGTGCCGTACCAGACGTTCCAGACGCGCGACGGCTGGATCATCGTCGCGGTCGGCAACGACGGGCAGTTCCGCAAGTTCGTCGAGGCCGGCGGGCGGCCCGAGCTGGCCGACGACGAGCGCTTCGCGACGAACCCGTCGCGCGTGCGTCACCGCGACACGCTGGTGCCGATCCTCGCGGAGATGGTGAAGGCGCGCGGCAAGGCCGACTGGATCGGCGCGCTCGAAGCGGCCGGCGTGCCGTGCGGGCCGATCAACGATCTCGACGAGGTGTTCGACAACGAGCAGGTGGTCGCGCGCGGGATGCAGGTGTCGCTGCCGCACCCGTGCGGCGCGGACGTGAAGCTCGTGCGCAACCCGATCCGGATGAGCGCGACGCCGCCGGACGCGCGCACGGCCCCGCCGCTACTCGGCGCGCAGACGGAAGACGTGCTGCGCGACATGCTCGGCTACGACGACGTGCGGATCGCCGCGTTGAAGGCGAAACAGGCGATCTGACGCGATTCGGGTGACGGCATCGCGGCGGCTGCGAGCGCACGTGGCGTGCAACGACGGGATTACACGGCCGCGCCCCGCGCACGACAGCAGGCTGACTAACGCCCGAGTGCGTCGAGCCAGCCGCGCGCTTGCGGCCAGTCGCCGAGCCCGCTGTCCGCGTTGATGTGGCCGCGCGGGCCGAGGTCATGGAACGTGCTGCCCCACGCGTTCGCGCAGCCGCGTGCGAACGCGAGCGAACCGTACGGATCGTCGCTGCTCGCGACGACACAGGTGGGAAACGGCAGCCGCTCGTGGGGCACCGGGCCGAAGCCGTGTGCCTCTGCCGGAAACACCGGCCCGGCGGGATCGGGCAACGCGACGAGCAGCGCACCGCGCACTTTCGCGAGCGCGGCCGGGCGTGCATAGCGGGTCGCCCACCAGGCGGTGGTCAGCGTGCCGAGGCTGTGGCCGGCGATCAGCACGGGCCCGCGCGCGGCTTCGACCGCCCGGTCGAGCGCGAGACACCAGCCATTACGGAATGCGCGGTGCCAGTCAGGCATCGCGACCCGCGAGAAGCGCGCATCCGCGCGCTCCCAGCGGCTTTGCCAGTGGAGCGGGCCCGAATTGGCATAGCCCGGCAGGACGAAAACGACGGGGTCGGTCATGGAAGGATTCGTCGACGAATGGAATCGTGTTGTAGCGTCGACGCAGTGTCGCACACCCGCCTCTCCCTGATGGTGCCTGTCAAAATCCGGGGGATGTGCGTGACCTTCGAGCGGGTCGTGACGCGCTCAGGCAGGCGTCACGACCGGCCGGCATGCAGTGGCGCCCGCGTCGCGGGCGCCAGCCGGCGTGGCAGATCAGCGTACGCCGGCGCCGACCAGGCCGCCTGCCGCCGCGCCGGCCACCGTGCCGATCGGGCCGCCCGTGATCAGGTAGCCGAGCGCGCCGCCCGCGGCCGCCCCAATACCGGCGTTACGCTGCGTATGTGTCATCGCGCATGCGCCGAGTTGCGACAGGGCCGCGACGATTACCGCGGTACGAACGAGAAAAGTGGTCTTCTTCATCATGATTATTGGCTTCCTCCCGCCAGGCAAAAATTGCGAATGGCGGCATTGAATCGGTAAAGCGATCATAGGAAAACCCGAACGGTGCCGGCAATCCGATTTACGTCGTGTTACAGCCGACACACACTCGATATATTGCGAAACACCTCGCGAACCGACGGCAGCCGACCGGCAGGCCGCGCGGGACGGACCCCGGTCAGGTAGAATTACAGGATTAAACCGGCGCGACGCGCCGACACAACCCTGACGCCAACCGCATGAGCACCGAACGCAACGACGCCCCCGCGGCTTCCAATTTCATCCGCAACATCATCGACGACGACAACCGCACCGGCAAATGGGGCGGCCGCGTCGAAACGCGCTTCCCGCCCGAGCCGAACGGCTATCTGCACATCGGTCACGCGAAGAGCATCTGCCTGAACTTCAGCGTCGCGCGCGACTACGGCGGCGTGTGCCACCTGCGCTTCGACGACACGAACCCGGAAAAGGAAAGCGTCGAATACGTCGACTCGATCGTCGACGCGGTGCGCTGGCTCGGCTTCGACTGGCGCAAGGACGCGGTCGATCATCAGTATTTCGCGAGCGACTACTACGACAAGCTGTACGAATTCGCCGAGCTGCTGATCCAGCGCGGCAAGGCGTACGTCGACAGCCAGAGCGCCGACGAAATGCGCGCGAACCGCGGTTCGCTGACCGAAGGCGGCAAGCCGTCGCCGTTCCGTGATCGCACGCCGGCAGAAAACCTCGACCTGTTCCGCCGCATGAAGGCCGGCGAGTTCAAGGAAGGCGAGCACGTGCTGCGCGCGAAGATCGACATGGCGTCGCCGAACATGAACATGCGCGACCCGGTGATCTACCGGATCCGCTACGCGCACCATTACCGCACCGGCGACGCATGGTGCGTGTATCCGATGTACGACTACACGCACTGCATCTCGGATGCGCTCGAAGGCATCACGCATTCGCTGTGCACGCTCGAATTCGAGGATCACCGCCCGCTGTACGACTGGGTGCTGAACGAACTCGCGGAAGCCGGCGTGTTCACGCGCCCGCTGCCGCAACAGATCGAATTCTCGCGGCTGAACCTCACGTACGCGATCACCAGCAAGCGCAAGCTGCTGCAGCTCGTCACCGAAGGCCATGTCGACGGCTGGGACGACCCGCGGATGCCGACGATCGTCGGCGTGCGCCGCCGCGGCTTCACGCCGGAAAGCATTCACCTGTTCTGCGAACGGATCGGTGTGACGAAGATCGATTCGTGGATCGACATGAGCATCTTCGAAGGCGCGCTGCGCGACGACCTCGACGACAAGGCCGCGCGTACGGTCGCGGTGCTCGATCCGCTGAAGCTCGTGATCGACAACTATCCGGAAGACCTCGAGGAAGCCTGCACGGCGCCCGTGCATCCGCACCATCCGGACCGCGGCGTGCGCACGTTCCCGATCTCGCGCGAGCTGTGGATCGAGCGCGAGGACTTCGTCGAGAATCCGCCGAAGGGTTATTTCCGGCTGTTCCCGGGCAACAAGGTGCGCCTGCGCTACGGCTACGTGATCGAGTGCACGGGCTTCGACAAGGACGCCGACGGCAACGTGACGGCCGTGCACTGCAACTACTTCCCGGACAGCAAGTCGGGCACCGAAGGCGCGAACACGTACAAGGTCAAGGGCAACATCCACTGGGTCAGCGCGAAGCACGCGCAGCCGGCCGAAGTGCGGATCTACGACCGCCTGTTCAAGGAGCCGCACCCGGACGCGGGCGGCGCGAACTTCCTCGAGGCGCTGAACCCCGATTCGAAGAAGATCGTGCAGGCGTACGTCGAGCCGGGCAACGGCGACGTCGCGCCGGAAACGCGCCTGCAGTTCGAGCGCCACGGCTACTTTGTTGCAGACCGTGTCGATTCGAAGCCGGGCAAGCCGGTGTTCAACCGGATCGTCGGGCTGCGCGACAGCTGGGGCAAGCCGGCCTGACGGCCTGCTGCACGCGGCGGCGTGCGGCTTCGCAAGCCGCCCCGCTGCCTGCCCATGAAAAAAACCGGCTCGAGGGCCGGTTTTTTTATCGGCGTGCGCCGAAGGACGGATGGCCGCAGCGACAGCCGCGGCGCTCATTCACGCGCCCGACAACCGCCGATGCAGCTCCGCCAGCGACAGCTTCGTGCGAAACAGCCGCGCGAGACTGCGGCTCGCATAGGCGTCGATGTCGCCCGGCACGGTCCAGCGATACGCATCCATCTCGGGAATCATCGAGCCGTCGCGACGGCTCGGAAACAGCGACGTACACGTACACCGCGCGGGATCGATCTCGCCTTCGGCCACCTGCACCGCGAACAGGTGCAGGTCCTTGTCGTGCCGGTACGCGAAGCGGCCGAGATCGAGCAAGCGCGCCGGCGCGAACTCGATGCCGGTTTCCTCGAGCAGTTCGCGCAGCGCGGCGTCGGCCGGCGTCTCGCCCGGTTCGCCCTGCCCCTTCGGGATGTCCCAGTGCGTGGTGTCCGTCGCGTGCGCGAGGAACACGCGGCCGGCCGTATCGAGGATCACGACGCCGCACGACACCGTGCGCGGCGCGCCGCCCCGCTTCATCATGCGCGTGCTCAGCGCTTCTGCAGCTGCCACTTGCCCGCGGCCGTCTTGCAGTAGACGGGCTTGAGCGTCATCGTCTGACCCTTCGCGGTGATTTCGGTCGCGATTTCGCGGCAGGTCTTGCCGTCCGTCTCGGTCGTGCTCGGCGTGAGCTTCGCGTCGATCTGCGTGCCGCGGCCGTTGCTCTGCCACGTCGTGGTTTCGCCGTCCTTGCCTTCGTCGCGCGCCTGCACGACCGCCTTGGAGAGCGACGCGCGGTCGGTCTTGCTGAAATAGCTGATCGGCGTGTCGTTCAGGAAGTTCAGGTTGTTCTGCGCATGGGCGGGCAGCATCGCGGCTGCGCACGCGGCGCCGGCCAGCACACGCGTGACGATGGAAAGGGATGCACGCATCGACATGTTTTTCTCCTTGGATGTTCGATCGAACGGCGTGGCGCATGCCGGAGGGCCGGCCCCCGGTCCGCCGGCATGCGCCACGCCCGTCAGCGAGCGAGCATAGCATGCGTGCTACCGTGAATGCCT